>JAOPYP010000775.1 GCA_025964635.1 Actinomycetes bacterium
GCCCCGGCGGGCCGGAGCCCCGATGAGGGCCAGGCCACGGTGTCCATGCGGATGCCCGCCGGGGCCGGCGCGCCACCGGGGCAGCGCCCGGACCGGCCGCGCCCGGAGCCGGGCTACCCGGCCGGGACGCCGGGTGACTACGGGACCGGGCCGGGCCGTACCAACCCTGGGGACTCCGGCGGCTACCCCATTGACCCGCTTGACCCGGCCTATCCGGTGCCCGAGGCCCGGTATCCGGAGGAGCCGTCCACGGGGGCGTACCGCCGCCCGCCCCAGGAGTACGGCACGGGCCCGGGTTACCCGGCGGACCCGGGGTACCAGGAGGGTCCGGCCTCCGGCGGCTACCCGCGGGGCGGGGCGGCCGGTTATGCCGAGCCGCCGGCCACCGGCGACTACCGCAGTGGCCAGTCCGGCAGCCACCGGCGCGACGCGGGCGACTTTCCCGGTGATCCCCGCCGGTCCCGGTACGCGGGCGAACCGGCCGGCGCGGACTACCGCGACGAGGATGAGCACGGCGGGTACCGCGATCCCGGCTACCCGGACGTGCCGGGCACCGGCGACTACCGGGCCGGCCAGTCCGGCGGCCACCGCCGCCCGGCCGGCGGCTACCCGGATGACCCCGCTTTCCACCCTTATTCCGGCGAGGCGGGCATTGCGGATTATCCCGGCGAAGTGCCTGCCGAAGACTCCGGGGCATATCCCGCGGGGCCGGATTATGGCGAGGGCGCCGAGTGGGACGACACGGCTGACCACAACATCGAGGGCTACGAGAGTGAGCCCGGGGAATCCTTCCCCTATGGGCGCCCGCCTGGCAATCACGACCCCCGGGAACGGGGACGCTATCCCGGCCGTCATTGACGGATAGCCGCCCTGGCCCCGGGGCGGTGTCCCGCTCCGCCGGGCATGGCCCGGCATCGCCGCCCCGAATGGCTGCCTCCCCAGTTGCTGGTCTGCCCGTGTTTGGGCGTCGTTATGGTTGGGCCGCCCGTGGCGGGATATATTTGCCACCAGAGGAAGGGGGGCCTCAAGTGGCACAGAAGGTTTCCGTCACTTTTGCCTGTGACTACGACCAGAAACTGATTCCTGAGGGCCAGCATCACGCGCGGCGGTTCAGCCTGGATGGCCGGGACTATGAGATCGACCTGTGCGCCAAGCACAGCCAAAAGTTTGACGATGTGGTCAGCCGTTACGCGGAGCGCGCGCGCCGGGCGTCCGCACGGTCCGGCCGGACCAAGCGCCGGACGACAGCTCATCGGCAGCACAGTGCCTCCATACGGACCTGGGCGAAGCAAAGCGGAATCGAGGTCAGCGATCGCGGCCGCATACCGGCCGATGTGGTGACCAGGTATGAGGCGAAGCACCACTGAGCCGGGGCGTCATGGCGATCCGTACGGCGGCCCGCCGTAGGGCGGGTCGCCATGAGCCGGCTTGGCTGGCTCGCGGGCCGGTATGGGCTGGCCGGGGACCGGCTCCGGTTCCCCGGGCCGGGGCCGGGCGATAGGCCCCACCGCGGCCGCGAGCACCTGGGAATTGGGCAGATGCAGGGTGCCGTCCTCCGTGTCCAGGCGCAGGTAGGTAATGCCGATCTCGGCCACCAGCCCGTCGGTCACGCCGCCCAGGGCCCCGGATTTGAGCCGGATATAGTCCCCGACGGTGAAGGGCCGGGACAGGAGCAGCACCAGGCCCGCGAATACGTTCGACAGTGACTGCTGCCCGGCGATGCCGAGCAGGATCGTGGTGACTGCCCCTCCCACGAGGAGCTGCCCGATCGGGACCTTCATCAGGCCCACGCCGAGGACGAGGATGGTCACCCCGCCGATGAGCAGGATGGCGTAGCGCACCACCGCGGCGTGGGACGAGCCAACGACCGGGGTCAGGACCTGCCTGGCTTTTCCGGCCAGGCCGAGCACGGCCACGCTGCCGAAGACGAAGAACGCTGCGATGCACCCCGCGGCCACTATCTTGTCGATGTAATGGCCGTGGCCGGTCCAGTCCTTGAAACCCAGGTCGGCACTGCTGCCGACCGCGGCCGCGATGATGGCCAGCACCGCCGCGATGATGGCCCGCCACGGCCGTGCGTGCGCTTTGGCCTTGGCCACGTGCTGGTTGACCCTGGCCATGTGCTCGGCCAGGTCGAGTTGCCGCTTCTCGTGCAGGTCCACGCGCACAATCCTTGCCTGGGCCGGAAACGCATGATCCCGGGGGGCCTGCTTCGGCTCCCCGGGATCAGCTGACTCAGTTCCCGCTGGGCCTGCTGGGTCCGGGCCCGGTCAGACGCGCGGGCCCATCAGGGGCCGGCCGACGGGCACCCTGAAGCGGCCGCCCATCCCGTTGGCCACGCCCGCCGCCGAGGCGTACCAGGCGCACACCGCGGTGAGCACGCCCACGTACCCGCCGAACTTGACCGTGCCGCTGCTGCCGGTGAAGTTGCCGATGAACAGGATGATCTCGGTGAGCTCCAGGGTGAGGAACACCGCGAACACGGCCGCGTTCACCTGCGTGCTCCACAGCAGCATGTAGGTGTTGAAGATGGCGAAGGCCAGCAGGATCCAGCCGACGTCCTTGCTGAACTCCCCCGCGGTCGCCGGGTGGGCCAGCAGCCCGTTCCCTACCAGCACAAAGTAAAGGCCAAGGCCAATCCAGAAGCCACCGTACGTGGAGAACGCCGTGGCGCCGAACACATTCCGGTTGCGGAACTCCCACATCCCGGCCAGCAGCTGGCCCAGGCCGCCATAGGCGAAGGCGTAACCGAGCCAGGCCAGACCGCTGGCCGACGTCATCCAGCCGGCGTTGAACGCGGACAGCAGGAACGTGGTCAGGGCGAACGCACCTAGTCCCAGCGGTGCGGGGTCAGCTATCCCCGACTGCAGGGCGGCCACAGGAGCTGCAGGTCGGTCATCGTTGACGCTCAAGTGATTCCTCCTGATGAGGCGGTGCACTGCCCGGCCGCGGGCAGGTGACCCGGATGGCCGGGGCGGCGCGTGGGTTGACTGAAGGTCCCGGCGGCAACTACCCGGCAGGCTGGCGCGCCCTGCGCCCGGGCCGCGACGGGAGTCCCCTGAGCGGGACAGAAGCCCCGGAGAGAACGGACCATGTGGGACCTTCTTCCGTCTTCACAAGCGGCTCAGCAGAACCACACGGAAGATCTGCCCTGAGCGTAACGCCGGATTCCTGCTTGGGGGAGACCCAGGTTTTTGCTTACGCTGGCGCGACCGTGCCGTCGCTTTGGCTCCGCGCCAATACCCCGCTCAGCCCGGTGCGGGTGGCCAGAACGTAGATCCGGTCTTGCGGGGCGATCACGTAATCGGGGCGCGGTGACCAGTCGACGCCATTGGCGGCCGCGCGCTGGACCGCGATGACCCGTACCTCACCGTCGCGGTGCACGTTCTGCACCGGCTGCCCGGCCAGCTCGGATCCGGCCCCGACCCTGACGTCCGCGATGAGCAGCACATGCCGCCCGACCGGGATGGTGCGCAGCACCTGGTGCTCCAGCATGGCGGCGGCGAAGGCGGGGGCCGCGAGGTAGGGGACGCTCCGGGAGATGGCGTTGCCCACGGTCTTCTGCACCCGCTCGGCCAGGTCGTCGTCGGACAGCCTCAGGACCAGGCGCACGTCGGCGGCCAGGGCGCGGGCATGCAGCGCCGTCTCCAGGTTCACGATGTCACTGTTGGTCACCGACACCAGGGCCTGGCTGGTGCGGACGCCGGCGGCCCGCAGCGTTTCCTCGCGGTGGGTCTCGCCGATCACCACGCGCAGCCCGAGCTGGCGCGCCAGCTCGATGCCGGCCGCGTTCTCGTCCCGGTCCACGCACACCACGTCCACGCCCAGGTCATGCAGCTGGCCGGCGATCCGGGTGCCGACGTTGCCCAGGCCGGCCACGATCACATGACCGCTCAGCGGCCGCTCCTTGCCGCGCACTGAGCCGGTGAGCCGGGCTCCCACCACCGCCGCGGTCACCACCGGGAGGAAGGCCATCCCGTCGAAGGTGAGCATGAACTGGGCGACCTTCTCCGGCCCGCCCAGCCGCGGGTCGGAGACCGCCGCGCCCGCGGCGTCGAGGAAGGTCAGGTACAGGGCGTTGCCGGGGGAGAAGCCGCCTGCGGTGGCCAGCAGCGCGAAGCCGGCCACCAGCACGCCGAACAGGGCCAGGAAGACCAGCCCCAGCTTGTACCCGAAGAGCATCCGGGGCAGGTCCGCGGCGGCCCGCAGGGGACGGCGGCGCTGCCTGGTCAGCGGATTGCGCGGGGTGCCGTCGGCCACGGCCAGGACCAGGTCGGCTGGATCCTGGCCCGGCGGGAGCAGCCGGGGAAGGCCAGGCGGCCCGGTGGTGGCCAGCCCGGTGGTGGCCAGCCCGCAGATGACCTGGGCGGCGTCGGCCTCGCCCTGGCGCGCCACGAACAGGGTGCGCCCGGCGAGACGGACATGGCTGGGGGCCGGCTCACCGAGCGCGGCGGCCACGAACGAGGGCGCGGCCATCGATGAGCTGGACAGCACCGCGCAATCCGGGAAAAAACTGCGCATCCGCTCGCCCAGCCCGGTGTTGAAGATCCGCATCACCAGCCTGAGGCCCGGGCTGACATCCTGGGCCCGGAGCGCGGCGTGGAAGTTGGTCAGGTCGTCCCGGCCCATCAGGGCGATCGCCCGGGCGGACGGGGCCCCTGCGTCCGCGAAGGCGGTGCCATCCAGTTCCGGCCGTTCGATGACCCGGACACCCGGAAGCCGGGCGATCCGCGGCCCGTGTCCGCGCGCCCGGGCGCTGAGCAGCACCGTTACCCGCTCGTGGTAGTTGGTGGTGAGTTCCTCGACGATCCGGTAGGCCAGCGCGTCGTCCCCGCACACGATCAGGTGGTTCCGGTCCTGGGTGAGTCGGCGGGGGACCGGGGGCACGGCGAGATCTAACCATAACCGGGCAGAACTTGACCATGGGGGGCCAGCGATGCGGGGCCGCAGTCCCCGGGTGACCGTCCCGGACGGGGGGCATCGCCGGCTATCCGGCCACCCGGCTGGGGTCCGTCGCGACCGGTCCGGGGTATCCTCCGGATGAAAGGGGCGAATGACGGACAGGGTCTCGGGGAGGTCCGAAAATGACGGATGACGGCGGTATCCGTGCTTCGGACGCCGACCGGGAGCACATCGTCGAGATCTTGCGGGAGGCCTACAGCACCGGGCGCCTGACCCTGGACGAGTTCGACGAGCGGACCACGCTCGCGTTCGCCACCAAGACCTGGGGCGGCCTCCGCGATCTCACCCGTGACCTGCCCCAGCAGGCCAGGCTGGAGATTCCCCAGCCCAAACCCCAGATCAAGCCGGCCAGGGACAAGCCGCTCCCGGTCTCAGCATCCCCGCCGCGGCGGCGGCTCAGCCCGATGCTGCCCATTCTCGTCATCTGGCTCGGTGTCGCGCTCACCGCCCGGGAGCCGTACGCGTTCATCCCGGTGCTGGTCATCCTGTTCATGCTGCTCCGGCTGGCCACCCGGCCGCCCCGGGGCAACCGGCCGGGGCCGGACCAGCGGCCTGGTGACCACGACCAGGGGCCCGGCGACGGGAACGGCCGGCGCCCCGACTGACGCCCGGGCTGAGGTAGCCCAGGTGAGCCGTTCAGGGTGAGCCGCTCAGGGTGAGGCGATCCGGCTCAGCTGCGGCGGGAGCTGGCTGGCCGCGCTGCGGTCGAGCAGGAACAGCGTCCGCTGCTGGCCGCGCGCGCCTGCGGCCGGGACCTGCACGGGCCCGGCGTCGGACAGCGCCAGGCGGACCGCCCCCGCCTTCTCCTGGCCGGCCGCGAGTATCCATACCTCCCGGGCCCGCCGGATAGCGGGCAGCGTCATGGTGAGCCTGGTGGGCGGCGGCTTGGGTGCGCCGCGGACCGCCACGACCGGCCGCTCGTCGTACAGCGCCGGCATGCCGGGGAAAAGCGAGGCTACGTGCCCTTCCGGCCCGATGCCGAGCATCAGCACGTCGAAAGCGGGCACCGGGCCGTGGTCCTGCGGCTGGGCGGCCCGCCGGAGTTCGGCCGCATACCGCTCGGCCGCCGCCTCCGGGTCGTTGCCGTCCGGGCCATCGGTGCCTGGCATCCGGTGAACCCGGGCCGGGTCCGCGTCGACCAGGCTGAGCAGGGCGCGGTCCGCCTGCGCCTCGTTGCGCTCGGGATGGCCGGACGGCAGGAAGCGCTCGTCACCCCACCAGATATCCAGCCGCCGCCAGTCCACCGCGCCGAGAGCCGGCGCGGCCGCCAGCTCAGCCAGCACCGCGGTGCCGATGCCGCCGCCGGTCAGAACCAGGTCCGCCGGGCCCGAGCTTGCCTGCGCGTCCACCAGCCTGGTCACCAGCCGGGCCGCCGCGGCCTTGGCCAGCAGGCTGGCGTCGTGGTGCACGAGCACCTCAGGCGTGCTCACCGGGTGGTGTCTTTGCGGGCCGAGTCCGCACTCGCGGTGGCCCGCTTGCGGCTGCTGCCGCCGTTGCGCTTGACCTCGGCCGGTGCCGGGACGAAGGGGGCGATGGTCTCCGCGTACACCTCGTCCGGGTCCAGCCGGCGCAGCTCCTCGGACAGCAGTTCCGCGGTGTCCCGGCGGTGCAGCGCCACCCGGCGCTCCGGCTCACCGGGCCGGCGCAGCATCGCCAGCCGGCCATCGGGGCGGGTGAGCGTCATCTCCCCGTCGCTGGTGTCGAAGATGACCGCGGTGACTCCCGGGCCGCCGGACACCCGGTTCTCGAACGGGGCCCCGAGGCGGACGGACAGCCAGGAGGCGATCAGCTCCGCGCTGGGGTTGCCCCGCTCGGCCTCCACCCGGCCGCCCCGGATCGTGCCGTGCGGCTGATCCAGGGTCGCCGCCAGCAGCGAACGCCACGGCGTCGCCCGGGTCCAGCTCAGGTCGGTGTCCCCGGGGTTGTAGTGCGAGGCCAGGCTGGCCAGGCAGTCGTGCGGCATGGTGGCCGCGGCGGCGTCGGTGATCCGGCGCTGCGCGAGCGCGCCGAGCGCACTGCTGGCCGGGATCTGCGGGGGAGTCCCGGGCCACCAGGTCACCACCGGGGTATCCGGCATCAGCAGCGGGGTGACTACCGAGTCGGCGTGCTCACCCAGCGCGCCGTACATCCGCAGCAGGACGACCTCACCGGGCCCGGACTCGCCGACCCGGATCTCCGCGTCGAGCCGGGACCCGGCCTCGGGCCGCCGGGTGATCACGGCGAGCACCCGCATCGGGTGCTCGCGGGCCGCCTCGCTGGCCGACCGGACGGCGTCGTACTGCGCCGCCTCGTCGGTCACGATGACCAACGTCAGCACCATCCCGCTGGCGGGACCGCCGAGCCGCTGGCGGGCCTGCCGGATCGCCTCGTGGATCCGGTCAGTGGTCGTCTCGGCCAGGTCGATCATCATCGGAGGCAGTCCTTTCCGCCCGCGCCAACGCGGCACGCTGTCGTGGCGGCCGCGGCTCCGTCCCGGGGCGCTGCCGCGCCAGGGCCGGCGAAGCTCAAAGCCGTCTCCACGCCCGTCCGTCGCGGGCCATCATCGCATCCGCGGACGGCGGGCCGGCCGAGCCGGCCGGGTAGGGCTGCGGCTTGCCGTGCTCCGCCCAGAATTCCTCGATCGGGTCGAGGGCCATCCAGGACAGCTCTACCTCGCGGTGCCGCGGGAACAGCGGCGGGTCGCCGATCAGCACGTCGAGTAGCAGCCGCTCGTACGCCTCCGGGCTGCTCTCGGTGAACGACTCGCCGTAGGCGAAGTCCATGTTCACGTCGCGCACTTCCATGGCTGAGCCGGGGACCTTGGATCCGAACCTGACCGTGACCCCCTCATCCGGCTGGACCCGGATGACCAGGGCATTCTGCCCGAGTTCTTCGGTGTCGGTGGCCGCGAACGGCAGGTGCGGGGCGCGCTGGAACATCATCGCGATCTCCGACATCCGGCGGGGTAGCCGCTTGCCGGTCCGCAGGTAGAACGGGACGCCCGCCCAGCGCCTGGTCTCCACCCCGAGCTTCACCGCGGCGTAGGTCTCGGTGCGCGTGTCAGGCGCGATTCCCTCCTCCTCGAGGTAGCCCCCGACCGGGATGCCGCCCTGCCAGCCGGCCGTGTACTGCCCGCGGGCGGTCTCGAGGGCCAGGTCATCGGGCAGCCGGATCGCGGACAGGACCTTCTCTTTCTCCGCCCGCAGTGAGTCCGCGTCGAACGAGACCGGCTCCTCCATGGCGGTCAGCGCCACCAGCTGCATCAGGTGGTTCTGGATCACGTCCCGGGCCGCGCCGATGCCGTCGTAGTAGCCGGCCCGGCCGCCGATGCCGATGTCCTCGGCCATGGTGATCTGAACGTGGTCCACGTAGCCGCGGTTCCAGATCGGCTCGTACAGCGTGTTGGCGAAGCGCAGCGCCAGGATGTTCTGGACGGTTTCCTTGCCCAGGTAGTGGTCGATGCGGAACACCGAGTGCGGCGGGAACACGGCGCTGAGTGTCTCGTTCAGCTCGCGGGCACTGGCCAGGTCATGGCCGAACGGCTTCTCGATCACCACCCGGCGCCAGGGCCGCGGCTGCCCGGTCGGCGGCTGCGGCGGCGTGGACAGCCCCGACCGCTTCAGCTGCTTGACCACCACGGGGAAGAACTTCGGCGGGACCGACAGGTAGAACGCGTAGTTCCCGCCGGTGCCACGCTCGCGGTCCAGCTCGCTCACGCACTCCGCGAGCCGGTCGAACGCCTCGTCGTCGGAGAACTCGCCGGACACGAACCTGATGCCCTCAGACACCTGCTGCCAGACGGTGTCCCGGAACGGGGTCCGGGCGTGCTCTTTCACGGCCTGGTAGGTGACCTGCGCGAAGTCCTCGTGCTCCCAGTCGCGGCGGGCGAAGCCGACCAGCGAGAAGCCCGGCGGGAGCAGGCCGCGGTTGGCCAGGTCGTAGATGGCCGGCATGAGCTTCTTACGGGCCAGGTCCCCGGTGACCCCGAAGATGACGAGCACGCAGGGGCCGGCCACCCGCGGGATCCGCCGGTCCCGCGGGTCCCGCAGCGGGTTGGCCGCCGCGCCGGAGACGACCGGCATCAGCCCGGACGGCTGGGCCAGCGCCTCCTGCTCCTCCTGGCTGATATGCCCGGCCGCGGTCTCCGCCCCGGCAGGCTCGTTCCCCGCGGTCTGGGTCCGGGCCGTGGTCGCCGAATCAGTCATCACTGCGCTCCGTCTGTTGTTACCAGGCGGCCCAGCGGTCAAGGCTTGCCCACCGCGGCCATGTTCGACTCGATCGTGCCCAGGAATTCGTTCCAGGAGGCGGCGAACTTCTCCACGCCCTCTTCCTCGAGCACGCTGACCACGTCGTCGTAGCCGATGCCCAGCCCGGCCAGGTCGGCGAACACCTGGCGGGACTGGTCGTAGGTGCCGTGGATCGTGTCCCCGCGCAGCGTGGCGTGGTCCGCGGTGGCCCGCAGCGTGGACTCCGGCATCGTGTTGACCGTGTCCGGGCCGACCAGCTCGACCACGTACATGGTGTCGTCGTAGGCGGGGTCCTTGGTGCTGGTGGACGCCCACAGCGGGCGCTGCACCTTGGCCCCGGCGTCCCGCAGGGCCTGCCAGCGCGGGGTGGCGATCCGCTGCTCGTACAGCTCGTAGGCGAGCCGGGCGTTGGCGATCGCGGCCTTGCCGCGCAGCGCGGCCGCCTCGGGGGTGCCGATCTTGTCGAGCCTGCGGTCCACCTCGGTGTCCACCCGGCTGACGAAGAAGGACGCCACCGAGCCGAGCGTGGAGATGTCCCGACCCGCTTCCCGCGCCTGCTCCAGGCCGGTCATGAACGCGTCGATGACCTGGCCGTACCGCTCCAGGGAGAAGATCAGCGTGACGTTCACGCTGATTCCCTCGGCCAGGGCCGCGGTGATCGCGGGCAGGCCCTCGACGGTGGCCGGGATCTTGATGAACAGGTTGGGCCGGTCCACCATCCACCACAGCGCCCGGGCCTCGGCGATCGTCTTCGCGGTGTCCTTCGCGATCCGCGGGTCCACCTCGATGGAGACCCGGCCGTCCACGCCGCCCGTGATGTCGTACACCGGGCGGAGCACGTCGCAGCCCCAGCGGATGTCGTAGGTGGCGATCACCCGCGCCGCCTCCTCCAACTTCACCTCGCGGATGGCCAGGTCGGAGAGCTGCTGGTCGTAGGCGTCGCCGTGGGCCACGGCGCTGGCGAAGATCGTCGGGTTGGAGGTCACGCCGGTGACGGCCCAGTCCCGGATCAGCTCGGCGAGGTTGCCGGTCCTCAGCCGTTCCCGGCTGATGTCGTCGAGCCAGATGGATACGCCGGCGCTGGTCAGCTCGCGCAGGACCGGGTGGGACGGCTGGGGGATTTGCTGCTGGGAAGTCATGAATCCTCGCCTCTCGCGTTCGCGCCCGCCGCGGTGCCCAGCCGAGCCAGGCTGGTGCGCGCGGCTGCTGCCACGTGCTCCGCGGTGAACCCGAACTCCTCGTACAGCTTCATGTAGGAAGCGGATGCCCCGAAGTGCTCCAGGCTGACGCACTCGCCGAAGTCGCCGGTGAACACGTGCCAGGGCTGCGCGACGCCGGCCTCCACGCTGACGCGCGCCCGGATGCCGGGGGGCAGTACTTCCTCCTGATAGGAAGCATCCTGGGCGGCAAACCATTCCACGCACGGCATGGAAACAACTCGAGTCGGGATGCCCTCATCCTGGAGAATGTCCCGCGCCGCGAGCGCGATCTGCAGCTCGCTGCCCGTCGCCATCAGGATCACCGTCGGCTCACCGCCCGCCCCTTCGGCGAGGATGTACCCGCCCCGGGCCACCCCATCCGCGCTGGCCAGGCCTTTGCCCCCGGAACGGTCCAGGACGGGCAGATTCTGCCGGCTCAGGCACAGCCCGGCCGGGCGGTCGGTGTGCTCCAGCACGGCCCGCCAGGCCACGCTGGTCTCGTTCGCGTCGCCGGGGCGGACCACGTCGAGCCCGGGGATGGCGCGCAGCGCGGCCAGGTGCTCGACTGGCTGGTGGGTGGGCCCGTCCTCGCCCAGCCCGATCGAGTCGTGCGTCCACACGTAGGTGACCGGCAGCCCCATCAGCGCGGCCAGCCGGACCGACGGCCGCATGTAGTCGCTGAACACCAGGAACGTGCCGCCGTAGGGCCGGGTCAGGCCGTCCAGCACCATGCCGTTGAGGATCGCGCCCATCGCGTGTTCCCGGATGCCGAAGTGCAGGGTGCGGCCGTACACGTTGCCGGGGAACATCTCGGTCTGGTGCTCGGCCGGGATGAACGACGGCTCGCCCTTCATCGTGGTGTTGTTGCTGCCGGCCAGGTCGGCCGACCCGCCCCAGAGCTCGGGCAGTACCGGGGCCAGGGCGTTGAGCACCTCGCCGGACGCCTTGCGGGTGGCCATGCCCTTCTGGTCGGGCGGGAAGGCGGGCAGCGCCTCCGTCCACCCGTCGGGCAGCCGCCGGGCCCGGAGCCGGCCCAGCAGCGCGGCCCGCTCCGGGTTGGCCCGGGCCCACGCGTCGAAGGCCTCGTTCCACTCGGCGTGCAGCCGCTTGCCCCGCTCGGCCACCTTCCTGGCGTGCGCGACCAGCGCTTCCTCGGCGGGGAACGTCACCGCCGGGTCGAAGCCGAGGACTTCCTTGGTCGCGGCGACCTCGTCCTCGCCGAGCGCCGCGCCGTGGGCCTCCCCGGTGTTCTGCGCGTGCGGCGCCGGCCAGGCGATGATCGTCCGCAGCGCGATGAGGGAGGGCTTGTCGGTGCGGGCCCTGGCTTCGCGCAGCGCCTGGTACAGCGCGGCCGGATCCTCCCGGTAGCCGTCCGGGCGTCGCCAGTCCAGCCGCTGCACGTGCCAGCCGTACGCCTCGTAGCGCGCGGCGACATCCTCGGACTTGGCGATCTGCGTGTTGTCCTCGATGGAGATCTGGTTGTCGTCGTAGAGCACGACGAGGTTGCCCAGGTCCTGGTGGGCGGCCAGCGAGGACGCCTCGTGGCTGATGCCTTCCTCGATGTCGCCGTCCGACACGAACACGTAGACGTGGTGGTCGAACGGGCTGTCCCCGGGAGGGGCGTCCGGGTCGAGCAGGCCCCGCTCCCGGCGGGCGGCCATGGCCATGCCGACCGCGTTGGCCAGCCCCTGGCCGAGCGGGCCGGTGGTGGTCTCCACGCCCGGGGTGAGGCCGTGCTCCGGGTGCCCCGGGGTCAGGCTGCCCCACTCCCGGTAGCGCTTCAGGTCGTCCAGGGTCAGCCCGTACCCGGACAGGTAGAGCTCGAGGTACAGGGTCAGGCTGGAATGCCCGCACGACAGCACGAAACGGTCCCGGCCCAGCCAGTCCGGGTCGGCGGGGTCATGCCGGAGCACATTCTGGTACAGAAGGTAGGCCGCCGGGGCCAGGCTCATCGCCGTCCCCGGGTGGCCCGAACCCGCTTTCTGCACCGCGTCCATGACCAGGACCCGGATCAGGTCGACGGCGCGCCGGTCGGCCTCGGTCCACTCCAGGGTGGCGGAGCCTGCCGCCTGGGCGTTTGCCGCCTGCGTATTTGATGCACTGCTCACGCGGGATCAGGGCTCCTCTCGTGGCCTGCGCCTGGCCGCCCCTAGGCCAGGCAATCGAAACCCTATCCCCAGTTTCGCCTCCTTCCCGGACCGACCCCGCGGTCCCGGGGACGGTGGCGTGACCGCCGTGCTCACGGCCACGGGATTATCGCTGTGCTTCCCGGTACGCTCCCTGCCATGGCGACCCCGATGCCCGGCTTCGACCCGCGGGCCGTGATCGAGGGCCGGCCCCCGGGCAGGCCGCGGATCGGGCTGATCGTGGGCATCATCGCCGCCATCGGCTGCGGGATCGTGGTCCTCGGCACCGACGCCCTGCAGAGCGTGGACGCGGCCGGGCACAGCGTCGCGCCCTTTCTCATCGCGCTGCCGTTCGCCCTGCTCCCGGTCCCGTTCCTGGTCGGCTGCGTGCTGTTGCTCGACCGGCTGGAACCCGAGCCGCGGGCCAACCTGGTCCTCGCCTTCGCCTGGGGGGCCGGGGTCGCGGCGCTGCTCGCGGCGGTGATCAACACCGCCGGGCTGGTCTTCGTCACCCAGCCGGCGCTCGGGCACAGCACCGGGGAGTACGTGTCCGCCACCTTCGGGGCGCCGGTGGTGGAGGAGAGCCTCAAGGGCCTCATCCTGATCATCCTGCTCTGGCGGCGCCGCCAGGAACTGGACGGGCCCACGGACGGCATCATCTATGCGGCCATGGTGGGCCTCGGCTTCGCCATGATGGAGAACATCGGGTACTACATCGGCGCCCTGGTCCGCCCCGAGGTCGGCGGGGCCAAGCTGCTCGGCGCCACGTTCGTGCTGCGCGGCGTGCTCTCCCCGCTCGCGCACCCCATTTTCACCTCCATGACCGGTCTCGGGGTGGCGTACGCGGCCACCCACCGGAATGCCCGGTGGGCGGTGCCGCTGGGCCTCCTGGCGGCCATGCTGCTGCACGGGCTCTGGAACGGGCTGACCGCGTTCGGCCTGCACGGGCTGGCCATCGCGTACGCCATCCTGGCCTGCGTCCTGGGCATCCTGGCCGGCGTGATCGTGGCCGACCGGCGCCGCATCGTGCGCCTGATCTGGCGGTTCCTGCCCGTGTACGAGGCCATCGGCGTGGTCACCGAGGCCGACCTGCGGATGCTGAGCACGCTGCGGGAGCGGCGGGCCGCCCGGCGGTGGGCCCGCCGGACCGGGGGCCGCGCGGCGGCCCGGGCCATGGAGGACTACCAGCTGGCCGCCACCGAGCTGGCCCTGCTGCATCTGCGGGCCCAGCGCCAGATCATCTCCCCGGACCAGTTCGAGCAGCGGCGGCGGGACCTGCTCCGGCTGATGGCCATGGCCCGCAGCGCGTTCTTCCGGCGCCAGCCGGAGCCGCCCCAGCCCCCCTGGGCGCCGCGGGACGCGTCAGGTTTCGGCCGGCACCGTCAGGGTCCGGCCCACGCGCCCTAGCCCGGCGGCGGACGGCACCGGCCCGCGGTCACGGGTGGCGAACATCAGCCTCAGCGCGGTGATCCAGATCAGCACGGACCCGCTGACGTGCACCCAGACCAGCCCGGCCGGGAGGCCGCTGAAGTACTGGGCGTAGCCGATCACGCCCTGGAGCCCGACCAGGCCGAGCAGCAGCCAGCCCAGCCTGCGCACCCGCCGCGGCGCGCCGGTCAGCTGCAGGCAGACCGCCAGCACGGCCACCAGGGTGCCCAGCATCCAGCCGATGTCCGCGTGCAGCTGGGTCACGCCCTCCAGCGGCAGGTGATAGCGCGGCACGTACGCCGCGCCGCCGCCGGCGTGCGGGACGAACGTCGAACCGGCCAGCGGGCCGGTGCCGGTGACCACGGTGCCCGCCGCGAGCATCAGCGCCACCACCGGCACCAGGGCCACGGAGAGCACCCGCAGGTCCGCCCGGACCAGCCTGGTCGCGGGCCCGTCACCCTCGGCGCAGCGCGACCAGAGCGTCACCGCCAGGGCCAGGATGGTGCTGGACAGCAGGAAGTGGATCGAGACCGAGGCCGGGTTGAGGTTGGTCAGGACCACGATCCCGCCCAGCACCGCCTGAGCCACGACGCCGAGCGGCTGGGCGGCGGCCAGCCAGACCAGGCCGCGCCGCCGGGTCCCGGGGGGGCGGAAACGCCAGGCCGTGACCATGACGAGCACGGCGACGACCATCAGCGCGAAGGTCAGCATCCGGTTGGTGAACTCGATATAGGTGTGGACGATCGGGTCACCGCTGGTGTGCGCCGCCACCAGGCTGCTGGAGGTGCAGGCCGGCCAGTCGGGGCAGCCGAGGCCGGACGCGCTCAGGCGGACCGCGGCGCCGGTCATGATGATGCCGGCGTTCGCCACCACGCCGGCCAGCGCGACCCGGCGCATCGAGGCGGGGGTGGGGAAGATGAACGGAGCGGCCCAGGCCCAGGCGCCGTGCCGGGTCACGGTGCCGGTGGGGGCTGGCGCGGTGCCGGTGGGGGCTGGCCCGGTGGCGTCGGGGCTGAGATCGGCTGGCACGGACCCCATCGTAGAAGTGCGCTGTCTGGCGCGCACCCAGTGGCCTGTTACTTGACCGACAGGGCGGCCCCCGCGGAGGCCACCGTGACGCACCCGATGGCGGCCCACTCCGCGAGGCTGAGGCTCTGGCCGAGCATGACCAGCCCGACCAGCGCGGCGACCGCGGGCTCCAGGCTCATCCAGATGCCGAACACCTTGGCCGGGATCCGGCGCAGGGCCTCCAGTTCCAGGGAGTACGGGATGATCGACGACAGCAGCCCGATGGCCACCCCGGTGCCCAGCACGCCCGGCCGCAGCAGCGAGCGGCCGCCCGCCAGCAGGCCCGCCGGGGTCACGGCCAGCGCGGCGACGCACATGGCCACGGCCAGCCCGGACGACCCGGGGAACCGCCGCCCGGTGGCCGCGCTGAGCAGGATGTAGACGGCCCAGGAGACCGCCGCGGCCAGCGCGAACAGGAGTCCGGCGAGGTTGAGCCCGGCGAGCCCGTGTGCGGCCAGGGCGGGCCCGGTCCCGTGGCTGCCGGCCGCCGGTGCCGCGCCGCCTTCCTGGCTGAGCAGCGCGACCCCGGCGCCCGCCAGTGCCACCCAGGCCAGGTCGAGGGCGCGGCGCGACGCGGCCACCGCCACCGCGAGCGGGCCGAGGAACTCCACCGTCACCGCGACGCCCAGCGGGATGCGGGCGAACGCCTGGTAGATGCAGTAGTTCATGACGGCCAGGGTGATCCCGAAGGCCGCCACCACAGCCGTGTCCGCCCAGGCCCGCCGCCGGATCAGACCGGTGATCTCCCGGCGCAGCCCTCGCGCCCCCAGCACCGCGAGCAGCAGCGCGGCCGCCCACAGCCGCAGCCCGGTTACCGCGGCCGGGGGGATCTGGGTGAACAGCCGGGCCGCCAGGCCGGCCCCGACTTGCAGGCAGACCACGCCGGCCAGCACGAGCACCGCCGGCGGCGTGGCCCCCAGTGCGGCCTCCGCCCGGGCCTGGGTCACGGCGCCGCTACTCCCAGCGGAACACCCGCGCGGTCACGCCGATCGCGACGGCGGCCCAGACCAGCAGCACGACGAGGTCCCGCACCGGCAGCCCGCCCGCGTGCTGCAGCACCGAGTGCAGGCCGTCGGACAGCGCCCCGGACGGCAGCAGCCGCAGCACCGGCTGGGCGCCGGCCGGGAACTTGCTGAGCGGGAAGATCACCCCGCCGACGCCGAGGAGCACCAGGTAAACCAGGTTGGCCGCGGCCAGCGTGGCCTCCGCGCGCAGGGTGCCCGCCAGCAGCAGGGCCAGCCCGCTGAACGCGGCGGTGCCCGCCAGCAGCAGCAGCACTACCCAGGCCGCGGCGGCCGGGCGTGCGTCCGGGCGCCAGCCCAGGGCCAGGCCGACCGCGATCACCACGACCGCCTGGGCCAGCTCGACGAGGAGCACGGCGGCGGTCTTCGCGGCGATCAGGCCGTCCCGCCCGAGCGGGGTGGAGCCGAGCCGCTTGAGCACGCCGTAACGCCGCTCGAAGCCGGTCGCGATGGCCTGGCTGGTGAAGGCGGTGGACATGACCGCGAGGGCCAGGATGCCCGGCACGAGGAAGTCGATCCGGGGCCCGGAGCCGGTCTTGATCAGCGGCTCCAGGCTGAACCCGGCCAGCAGGGCCACCGGGATGATAAGGGTGAGCAGCAGCTGCTCGCCGTTGCGGACCAGGATGCGCAGTTCCAGCCCGGCCTGTGCAGCGACCATCCGGGCCCGCGGCGCGCTGCCAGGGTCCGGGGCTGGCCAGCCGGCCGCCGGGCCGGGAGCCCGCACCATGGACCCGGACCGCTCGGGCAGCACCCCACTCACTGGTGCACCATCCTTGTGTCGGTGATCTTTGATGGATCACTGATGCACCCGCGGTGCCGCCAGGCCATCGCCTGCTTCACTTGACGTTCTCGACGTCCAGCATGAGTACTGCGGGGCCTGGCGGTTACCCGGGACGTGCCGACCGTCGACAGGGCTGAGCGCCACCGAGCGCCGAACAGTGAGTGAACCGGCAGCCGCGTCCCGGCACCGCATGAGGGTGCCTCCCCACTGGGACTAGCAGCGAGGAGGCAGAGTTGAAGTCTGCCGGAAGCACCCTGCCCGAAGAACCGGCCGGCGGCGTGACCGCGGGCATCGACTGGGCTTGTGATGATCATGCCGTGTCGGTCGTGGACGCCCGGGGCCGGGAAATCCGCCGGTGCACGGTCGGGCACAGCGCCGCGGGCCTGCGCGAGCTGGTCAGTGTCCTGGCCCGTGCCGGCGCCGGGGAGGCCGCGATCGAGCGGCCCGACGGCCCGGTCATCGACGCCCTGCTCAGCGCCGGGATCACCGTGGTGGTGATCAGCCCGAACCAGGTCAAGAACCTGCGCGGCCGCTACGGGTCGGCCGGCAACAAAGACGACAGGTTCGACGCGTTCGTGCTGGCCGGCACGCTGCGCACCGACCGGGCCCGGCTGGCACCCCTGACCCCGGACAGCCCGGCCACAGTCAGCCTGCGCCGCGCCTGCCGCGCCCGCAAGGACCTCGTCCGTCACCGGGTCGCGATCGCTAACCAGCTCCGCGCGCACCTGCACAATGCCTTTCCCGGCGCGGCCGGGCTGTTCGCTGACATCGACTCGCCGGTCAGCCTGGCGTTCCTGGCCCGCTTCGGCACCCAGGACCGCGCCGACTGGCTCACCCCCGCACGGATGGGCAGATGGCTGGCCAGCATCGGCTACCCCGGCCACACCGACGCGGCCGTCCTGCACGCCCGCCTGGCCGCCGCGCCCCGCGGCATCACCGGACCTGACGCTGCCGCGCAGGCTGGCATTACCTGCGCGCTGCATGCCGTGCTGGTCACCCTCACCACCCAGATCAAGGCGCTGTCTGCCCAGATCAGCGACCAGCTCACCGCGCACGCCGACAGCCACATCTTCACGTCGCTGCCCCGCTCCGGAACCGTCCGCGCTGCCCGCCTGCTCGCCGAGATCGGCGACTGCCGCGCCCGCTTCCCCACACCGCAATCGCTGGCCTGTCTCGCTGGCGCCGCGCCCTCCACCCGCCAGTCCGGCAAAGCCCGGTCCGTCACCTTCCGCTACGCCTGCGACAAGCAACTCCGCGACGCCGTCACCGACTTCGCCGCCGACTCCCGCCGCGCCAGCCCCTGGGCCGACGACCTCTACCAGCGCGCCCGCGCCCGCGGCCACGACCACCCCCACGCCGTCCGCATCCTCGCCCGCGCCTGGCTGTTCGTCATCTGGCACTGCTGGCAAGACGAAACCGCCTACGACCCCGCCCGCCACCGGGCCCTCCAGCGCATCCTCGAACAAGATCAACAGCCTGCGGCTTGACACAGGGCTACTCATGCGCGCAGCTCCCGTCCGGTCAGCTCGAGGAACACGTCCTCCAGGGTGCGGCTCTCGATGCGCAGGTCCTGGGCCAGCACCCCGTGCTCGGCGCACCAGGCGGTCACCGCCGCGAGGAGCTGCGGGTCCACCCGGTCGTGTACCTCCACGATGTAGTGGCCGGCCGGGGATTCCTTGGCCGCGCTGCCGGCCGGCAGCGCGGAGATCAGCCCGTCGGTGTCCAGCCCCGGCTCGGCCCGGAACCGCAGCTGCCCGGCGGTGCCGGTCAGATCGGCCGGCGTGCCCTCGGCCACCAGCTGCCCGTGGTCCACCACCGCGACCTGGTCGGCCAGCCGCTGGGCCTCATCCATGTTGTGGGTGGTCAGGATGACCGCCGCGCCGGCCGCGCGCAGGCCGCTGATCAGCTCCCAGGTGGCCAGCCGGGCCTGCGGGTCCAGGCCCGCGGTGGGCTCGTCCAGGAACACCAGCTCCGGGCGGCCGATCACCGCCGCGGCCAGGGCGAGCCGCTGCTGCTGGCCGCCGGACATCCGCCGGAACGGGGTGCGCAGGCTGCCGCTGAGGCCGAGCCGGTCCAGCAGCATGGCCGGGTCGAGCGGATGGGCGTAGAAAGCGGCCACCACCCGCAGGTACTCGGCAGGCCGCGCGGCCGGGGGGATCCCGCCGGACTGCAGCATCACGCCCACCTGCGGGCGCAGTCGCCGCGCGTCCCGCGCCGGGTCGAGGCCGAGCACCCGGACCACGCCGTCATCGGGGCGCCGGTAGCCCTCGCAGATCTCGATCGTGGTGGTTTTCCCCGCCCCGTTGGGGCCGAGGATGGCGGTCACGGCGCCCCGGCCGGCCCGCAGCGAGAGCCCGTTCACCGCGGTGACCCGGCCATAGCTCTTGACCAGGCTGGTGATCTCGACTGCGAGTCCGGTACTCACGCACGCGAGTCTAGAGGCTCGCCCCCGGCGGGCTTCCCGGTCACCCTGCCGCTGGCGGCGAGGATCAGGGCTTCGAAGAGCCGCGGATCGTCCCCGGCCTCGGGGTGCCACTGGACGGCGAGCAGGAACCCGGTCCCGCCGCCGGCCGCGGGGTCAGGCTCCACCGCCTCGATCGTGCCGTCGTCGGCCCAGGCGGTGGCGACGAGCCCCTGGCCGAGCTGGCCGATGGCCTGGTGATGCGAGGTGGGCACGGCCGCGCGCACCTGGCCGTCCGCGTCCGGCGGGCCGAGGATCCCGCCGAGCATGCTGCCCGCCGCGATCCGCACCGGATGCGTGCCGTATTTTCCCGCCACGGAACCATGACCGAGGTGGCCCACCTCGTCGGGCAGGTGCTGGCGGAGCGTGCCGCCCCGGGACACGTTGACGATCTGCAGCCCCCGGCAGATCGCGAGGACCGGCACCCCGGCCGCCAGGGCCGCGGCCAGCAGCGCGCGCTCGGCCCGGTCCCGGCCGGGGTACACGCGCCCGGTGAGCGGGTGGGGCGCGGCACCGTAGGCGGCCGGGTCGATGTCACCGCCCCCGGACAGCACGAGCGCGTCGAGCCGGCGGACCGCTTCCTCGATCCCGGGCAGCGGCGGCAGCAGGACCGGGACGCCCCCGGCCGCGGCCACCGCCTCCGGGTAGCTGATCGGCAGCAGCGCCGCGGGCCGCTCCCACGGCCCCCACCGGGCGGGCTCCCCGTAGGTGCTGATGCCGACGTGCGGGGTCATGACGCGGGCACTCACAGTGGCGTCACGTACGCCCCGGTGAGCCCGCCGTCCACCAGGAAATTGGACGCGGTGATGAACGACGCGTCGTCACTGGCCAGGAACGCGACCGCGGCGGCGATCTCCTCAGCCTCGGCGAACCGGCCCATCGGCACGTGCACCAGCCGCCGGGCGGCCCGCTCCGGGTCCTTGGCGAACAGCTCACGCAGCAGCGGCGTGTTCACCGGGCCCGGGGACAGCGCGTTGACCCGGATGCCCTCCCGGGCGAACTGCACGCCGAGTTCCCGGCTCATGGCCAGCACCCCGCCCTTGGACGCGGTGTAGGAGATCTGCGAGGTGGCCGCGCCCAGCGTGGCCACGAACGACGCGGTGTTGATGACCGACCCGCCGGGCCCGCCCGCCGCGACCTGCCGCTGCATGTGCGGGATCACGTACTTGCAGCACAGGTAGACCGAGGTCAGGTTGACCTCCTGGACACGGCGCCACGCCTCGAGGCCGGTAGTCAGTATGGAATCGTCGTCCGGTGGCGAGATACCAGCGTTATTGAACGCGATGTGGACCGCCCCGTAGGCGTCCACCACCTGCTGGTACATCTCACGGACCGCGTCCTCGTCGGTCACGTCGGCGTGCACGAACAGGCCGCCGGCCTCCTCGGCGGCCCGCTTGCCGGCCACCTCGTCCACGTCGACGGCGACCACGGTGGCTCCCTCGGCGGCCAGCCGGCGCGTGCTGGCCAGCCCGATGCCGCTGCCCGCGCCGGTGATCACGGCGATTCGGTCCTGCAGGCGCTGCATGTACGTGCCTGTCCTTTCCTCGTCCCGGTGCTCGCTAGTCCGTCGCGATGAACACGTTCTTGACCTCGGTGAACGCGTCCAGCGCGTCCGGCCCGAGCTCGCGGCCCAGGCCGGACTGCTTGAACCCGCCGAACGGGGTCCAGTACCGGACCGAGGCGTGCGAGTTGACCGACAGGTTGCCGGTCTCCACCGCCCGGGCGACCCGCAGCGCGCGCCCGAGGTTCTCGGTCCAGATGGACCCGGACAGCCCGTACGGCGTGTCATTCGCGATGGCGATGGCCTCCGCCTCATCCTCGACCGGGACGACGGTCACGACTGGCCCGAACACCTCCTCGGTGAACGCGGGGTCGTCCGCGGCGACCGGGGCGAGCACCGTGGGCGGGAACCAGAAGCCGGGCCCGGCCGGGGTGGTGCCCCGGAACGCCACCGGGGCCTGGTCCGGGACGTACGACGCGACCCGGGCGCGGTGCTCGGCCGAGATCAGCGGGCCCATCTCGGTAGCGGAATCCCTGGGGTCACCCACCGCGACGCCCCTGACCGCCGGTTCCAGCAGTTCCATGAACCGGTCGAACACGCTGCGCTGGACCAGGATCCGGGACCGGGCGCAGCAGTCCTGCCCGGCGATGTCGAACACGGCGGACGGGGCAGTCGCCGCGGCCCGTTCCAGGTTGGCATCGGCGAACACGATGTTGGCGCTCTTGCCGCCCAGTTCCAGCGTGAGCCGCTTCACCTGCCGCGCGCAGCCGGCCATGATGTGGCGGCCAACCTCCGTGGACCCGGTAAAGACGATCTTGCGCACCGCCTCGTGGTCGACCAGGCGCTGGCCCACCACGGATCCCTTCCCGGGCAGCACCTGGAACACGCCCTCGGGCAGCCCGGCCTCGAGGGCCAGCTCGCCGATCCGGATCGCGGTGAGCGGGGTCCGTTCCGCCGGCTTGGCGATCACCGGGTTCCCGGCGGCCAGGGCGGGCGCCAGGCCCCAGCCCAGGATCGGCATGGGGAAGTTCCACGGGACGATCAGCCCCACGATGCCGACCGGCTCCTTGAACGTGACGTCCAGGCCACCCGGCACCGGAATCTGCTGGCCGGTGAGGCGTTCCGGGGCGGCGGAGTAGTAGCGCAGCACGTCCCGGACGTTGCCCGCCTCCCAGCGGGCCTGGCCTACCGGGTGACCTGAGCAGGCCACCTCCAGCTGCGCGAGTTCCTCGAGGTGGGTGTCCACCACCTCGGCGAAACGGCGCAGCAGCGCGGCCCGGTCCCCGGGGCCCACCGACCGCCAGGCCGCCTGCGCGGCGGCCGCCCGCGCGACGGCCTCATCAGCCTGCTCCGCCGAGCACGACGGCACCGCGGCCACGGTCTCCTCGGTGGCCGGGTTCACAACGGTGAACGTGGACATGCCTGGTCCCAGTCTCCTCGCGTCCGGTTCGTCTCCCGGGCTACATCCGCTCGAAGCCCCGGTGCAGTTCCCAGTCGGTGACCGCGGCGTCGAACGCCGCGATCTCCACCCGGGCCGCGTTGGCGTAGTGCTCCACCACGTCGTTGCCGAAGGCCTCCCGGGCCAGCTCGCTCTTGAGCCACAGGTCCAGCGCGTCGCGGAGGGTGGACGGCACCCGGCTGCCCTCGGCCGCGTACGCGTTCCCCCCGAACGCCTCCTCCAGCGGCAGCTCCCGGTCCACCCCGTGCAGCCCGGCGGCGATCATGGCCGCGACGGCCAGGTACGGGTTCACGTCGCCGCCCGGGACCCGGTTCTCCACCCGGAGCCCGGCGCCGTGGCCGACCAGGCGCATCGCGCAGGTCCGGTTGTCCACGCCCCAGCGGACCGCGGTGGGTGCGAAGCTGCCCGGCACGTAGCGCTTGTAGGAGTTGATGTTCGGCGCGTGCCACAGGATCAGCTCGGGCAGCACGGCCAGCTGGCCCGCGATGAAGTGCTCGCCGAACGGGGACAGCCCGTGCGGCCCGTCCCCGGCCATCACCGGGGTGCCGTCGTCCTCCCGGACCGACAGGTGAATGTGGCAGGAGTTGCCCTCCCGCGCGTTCGGCTTGGCCATGAACGTGATGCTCATGCCGTCCGCGTCGGCGATCTCCTTGGACCCGGTCTTGTAGATCGAGTGGTTGTCGCACGTGATCACGGCCTCGGCGTAGCGGAAGGCGATCTCGTGCTGGCCCAGGTTGCACTCGCCCTTGGCCGACTCCACCTGAAGGCCCGCCCCGGCCATGCCGTTGCGGAGCTTGCGCAGCAACGGCTCGATCCGCGCGGTGCCGAGGATGGAGTAGTCGACGTTGTAGGAGTTGGCCGGGGTGAGCTCGCGGTACCCGGCGGCCTGTGCGGCGGCGTAGGAGTCGGCGTACACCACGAACTCCAGCTCGGTGCCGGCCATGGCCTGCAGGCCCCGCTCGGCCAGCCGGTCGGTCTGGGCCTTCAGGATCTGCCTCGGCGAGGCCACCACGGGCGTCCCGTCGTGCCAGGTGAGGTCGGCGATGACCATCACGGTGGCTTCCTGCCAGGGCACCCGGCGCAGCGTGCTCATGTCGGGCGCCATCACGAAGTCGCCGTACCCGGTCTGCCAGGACGACATCGCGTACCCGTCGACGGTGTTCATCTCCACGTCCACCGCGAGCAGGTAGTTGCATCCCTCGATGACGCTGCCCACCACGTCGTCGAGGAAGAAGTCCGCGGCCAGCCGCTTGCCCTGCAGGCGTCCCTGCATGTCGGTGAACGCGACCACGACCGTGTCGACGTTGCCTTCGCTGACCTCCACGCGGAGCTGCTCGAGCGTGAGCATTCCGCGGCGCCGGGTGTGGGGGGTCACACCACGCTGCTTCTCCATGGGGCTCCAGTCTCCGCGGGCCGGTCTGCCTACGGTGCTACCCGGTCCGGTCTGGTCCAGTCCGCCGGGCCGGGTGCGGCGCGCCGCCCCCGGCCCGGCCAGTGCTGGCTGTGCGGCAGCGTCAGCCGGCCAGTTCCTGCTCGATCGCGGCCAGTTCCTCCGCGCTGCCCTGGACCCGCGGGCCGGTGAACCACTTCCGCGCGGAGGCCAGCCAGTAGATGCCGGCGAAACCGATCACCGCGACGACGGCGAACACCGCGTAGTTGAACGTGGCCCAGGTGATCGGGCCGACCTGCGGCAGCATGAACAGGATCGTGATGATCGCCACCCAGGTGACCGCGATGATCCCGACCGGCTTGCTCCACCGGCCCAGGTGCCAGGGGCCGCGCTGGAAGCTGTCGCCCTGGCGCAGCCGCAGGAAGGTCGGTATCACGTAGGCGATGTAGAGGCCGATGACCGCGATGGAGGTGACCGCCGCGTAGGCGGTGGCGTTCCACAGATACGGCAGCCCGAGAATGAGGGCGCCGGCCGCGGCCAGCCAGATGGCGTTGGTGGGCGTGCGGCTGCGCTTGTTGACCCGGTGCCAGAACGCGGAACCCGGCAGGGCGCCGTCCCGGGAGAACGCGTAGATCATCCGCGAGTTGGCGGTCACCGAGGACATGCCGCAGAACAGCTGCGCGCCGATGGCGATGAGCAGCAGCAGCTTGCCGACGGTCGCGCCTGCAGCGTCGATGAAGATCTGCGCGGGCGGCACCCCGGTGGCGGACAGGCGCTCCGGCTCGTAGTGCTGGATCGCGAAGGTGATCCCGATCAGCAGGACCCAGCCCGCGATCAGCGAGACGATGATCGACATCACGATGCCGCGCGGGCCGCTGCGGGCGGCGCTGTGGGTTTCCTCGGTCATGTGCGCGGAGGCGTCGTAGCCGGTGAACGTGTACTGGGCCAGCAGCAGGCCGATCGCCACGATGTAGATCGGGGCGATATGGAGCCCGGTGTCGTTGACGAAGTGCCCGAACACGAAGCTGGCCGACTGGTGGTGGGCGGGCTTGAAGACCAGTACCCCGACGATGATGAGCACGCCGAGGATGTGCCACCACACGCTGATGTCGTTCAGCATCGCGACCAGCCGGATGCCGAACTGGTTCAGCAGGCCGTGGACGAGCAGCACGATCGCATAGATCAGGATCGTCACCGAGTGCGCGGTGCTCCAGCCCCATTGCAGGGACCCGAAGGCGTTGATGAAGAACGCCGCGCCGAAGTCGATGCCCGCGGTCACCGCGACCTGGCCAAGGAAGTTGAACCAGCCGGTGAACCAGGACCAGGCGGCCCCGTTCCGCCGGGCCAGCTTGGCTGACCAGTAGTACAGTCCGCCCGCGGTCGGGAAACTGGAGCAGACCTCGGCCATGGCCAGGCCGACGAACAGGGTCATGATGCCGACGCCCAGCCAGCCCCAGACGATGACGGCCGGGCCGCCGGTCGTCATGCCGAAGAAGTACAGGGTGAGGCAGCCGGACAGGATCGAGATGATCGTGAACGAGACGGCGAAGTTGGAGAACCCGGACATCCGCCGCCGTAGTTCCTGCGCGTAGCCCATCTGGTGCAGGGTTTGCTCGTCCTCACTGAGCGGTGCCGCTTGCTCGTTGACCGCCATGACTGCTCCTGGATGCTGAGAGGGCCCGGTGGGGGCCGGTTACCTGGGCTTAGGGGGCCTGAGACCTTAGAGGCCGGGAGCGGAGCGGACGCTGATCTGCCACCGGTGGAGCGAATGGTTTAATATCAGACCATTGATGGATAGTGAGCGTCCGATGTCAAGACCCAGGACCGGATTTCCGCGCCGTGCCAGCCGGTTTTCCCGGCCCGGCGGCCCCGGCGTGGCATCTGGCGGTCCCGCCGCCTCCGGCGCCCCGGGCGCGGCCGGCGCCCGGGGAGCAGCTGGTGCCCCGGTGGCCAGGGTGGACCTGGCCGCCGTGCTCGGGCCGGTCCGTTCGCAGAACGCCTTTGAGGAGACCGTCGAGCGGCTGCTGGCCGTCATCAAGCTCGGCGTGGTCGGCCCCGGTGAGCGCTTCCCCGCCGAGCGGGAGCTCGCGGCCCTGCTCGGCGTCAGCCGGATCACGCTCCGCGAGGCCATCGGGGACCTGCGGGACGCGGGCTACGTGGAGTCGCGGCGCGGGCGGTTAGGGGGCACGTTCGTCACCTACACCCCGCCCGCGCCGAGCCGCGTCGAGCTGCGGCGGATCGCGGTGGAGGACGCCGACAAGATCAACGACGCGCTCACGTTCCGGATGGCGGTGGAGACCGGCGCGGCCCAGATCCTGGCCCAGCTGGGCCGGGGGAGCGGAGACACACGCGGACTGGCCGCGGAGCGGGTCCATGACGTGCTCCTGACCCGGCTGGCCGCGGTGAACCAGGCCTGTCCCGGGGACTACCGCCGGATGGACACGCTGTTCCACCTGTCCCTCGCGGAGCTCACCGGGTCGAGCCTCCTCGCGGCCGCCTGCGCGGACGCCCGCGTCCGCCTCAACGACCTGCTGAACGCGATCCCGGTGCTGCAGCGCAATATCGACCACACCGCGGCCCAGCACACCGCGATCGTGGAGGCGATCCTGGCCGGGGACACCCGGCAGGCCCAGCGCGCGGTAGCCGAGCACCTGGACGGCACCGCAGCGCTGCTCCGCGGCTTCCTCGAGTAGAACGTCAGGCGGCACCTCGGCCAGGCGGGTGACCGGGCGGCCACTGCCCCGGCCCGCTCACCCGCGCTGGCCCACGTACTCCGCGAATACCACGATGTTGCCGAGGTACTGCCCGGTGCGGCGGTCGAACTCCCCGCCGCAGGTGATCAGCCGCAGCGTGGGCCACCGGGTGTACCCGTACACGCCCAGCGACGGGAAGTCCGTCTTCAGGTACAGGCCCGCGCCGTACACCCGGAACACCGCGGTGCGCCGGTCCGCGAGCGTGATGTCGATGCGGTCGCCGGTGCGCAGCCGTCCCAGGTTGTAGAAGACGGCCGGGCCGACCGCGGCCGAATCGACGTGCCCGAAGATCACCGCCGCACCCGGGGCCCCGGGGGTGGGCCCGGGGTCGTACCAGCTGGTAACGAACGGGGTGGTCAGGGGCGGCACGGCGGGTGAGCCGTCCGCGCGCAGGCCCAGCGGGATGATCCTCGCCCGGACCCTGATGCGGGGGATGGCCAGGGACAGTGGTACCGAGCGCGCCAGCGGCCGCGGCGGGTAGCCGGCCCGTCCGGCTTGCCGCGCGGCCCGGCCGGCGGGGAGAGGCGCCGAGGGGAGGGCCGCCGCG
>JAOPYP010000809.1 GCA_025964635.1 Actinomycetes bacterium
CCGCAGGCCCACCCCCACCCGGCACGGTGCCACCCGGCACGGTGCCACCCGGCACAGCGCCATCCGGCACAGCGCCACCCGGCACAGCGCCACCCGGCACGGGCGCCGGCCAGCTCGCGCCCAGCGCCGCCGTTCCGGACCCGGGGAGCCAGCCATGACCGAGACCGCCACCGCTCCCCCCGCCCCGGGCACCGGCGCCCCGCTGCTCGAAGCACGCGGGCTGACCAAGCACTTCGCCGTGCATCACGCCCGGCGCCGGGGCCGGGCCAGGCTGACCCAGCGCGGTGAGGCACCTGTGGTGCACGCCGTCGAGGACGTCTCGCTGTCGCTGCCCGAATCCGGGATCACCGCGGTCGTGGGCGAGAGCGGCTCCGGCAAGTCCACGCTGGCCCGGCTGCTGGCCCGGCTGATCACGCCCACGGCCGGGAACCTGCTGCTCGACGGTACCCCGGTGCCCGCGACGAGCCGGGGCCGCCGGGGGTACGCCCGGGACGTCCAGCTCGTCCTGCAGGACCCGTTCTCGTCGCTCAATCCCGTGCACGACGTGCGCTATCACCTGGCCCGGCCGCTGCAGATCCACGGGCTCGGCGGCCAGGGCGCCGACCTGAACGCGGCCATGACGGCGCTGCTGGAGCGGGTGTCGCTCACCCCGGCCGAGCAGTTCCTGCGCAAGTACCCGCACGAGCTGTCCGGCGGGCAGCGGCAGCGGGTGGCGATCGCCCGCGCGCTGGCCGTCCGGCCCCGGGTGCTGCTGGCCGACGAGCCGGTGTCCATGCTGGACGTCTCGATCCGGCTCGGCGTCCTCAACCTCCTCGGCGACCTGCGGGAACGCGACAAGCTCGGGATCCTGTACATCACTCACGACATCGCCTCGGCCCGCTACCTGGCGGACGTGATCATGGTGATGTACGCGGGGGAGGTCGTCGAGTCCGGCCCGGCCGCCGCCCTGACCGACGAGCCGGCCCATCCGTACACGCAGCTGCTGCTCAGCGCGGCCCCGGACCCGGACCGGCCCCAACCGCTCTCGCTCCAGGGCCGGGGATCCCCGCCCAGCCTGGTGGACCCGCCCGCCGGCTGCCGGTTCCACCCCCGCTGCCCGCACGCGATGGCGGTGTGCGCGGCGGCCACCCCGCCCGGCACCCAGGTCGCCGACCGGCACGTCAGCGCGTGCTGGCTGCACGTCTCCGGTCTGACCGCCGCGCAGCGACGGTCTCTCAGCGCCGCAACGGAACCGTCCGGGGGAGCCGCCGGGCCCAACGGTCTGGTCCCGCCGGGCCCCGGCGACCATCAGGCCCCGCCGCAACCACCATCCAGTCCCGCAACCGGAGGGGAGGAGTCGTGATGAACCGGGATACCGCCTAGCGGACGGCATCGCCGCGAATGCGCGCCTCACCCGGCGCGTGGCAGACCGTGCACGGCACACCGTGCACACCACCGGGAGCAGGCGGAACGGGCAGGCGACAACTCGACCCGGCCGACCCGCCCCGCCCTACCGATAACAGACCCCGACACGGTCGCTCACAACAGGCCGGCGATGAGCCGGCCGGGCACAACGGAGTTTAAGCAATGAGGCACAAGGTCCTAGCAACCCTGGCCGTGGCCAGCGCCCTGAGCATGGGCGTCGCCGCCTGCGGCAGCAGTTCATCTGGTGGCGGCAGCAAGACCACGGCGACCGGGAAGACCCTGGTCGTCGAGAGCACGCCGCTCTCCCCCATGACCGACACGTTCAACCCGTTCTCGCTCACCGCGACGGGCTACCTCACGAACGCGGTCGCCCTCTACAACGAGCCGCTGTTCATCTTCAACACGCTCAACTCGGCCCAGGCGCCGATTCCCATGCTGGCTACCGGGGACAGCTTCTCGAACGGCGGCAAGACGCTCACGCTGACCATCCGTAAGGGCGTGAAGTGGAACGACGGCAAGCCGTTCAGCGCCGCGGACGTGGCCTTCACGTTCAACATGATCAAGAGCAACCCGAAGCTGAACACCAACGGCGCCCCGGTCGTGACCAGCGCCAGTGCACCCAGCGCGACCACGGCCGTGCTCAACTTCAAGAATTCGCAGTACGCGAACCTGTTCCTGATCGGGCAGGTCTACATGGTGCCGCAGCACGTCTGGTCGTCGGTCGGCGACCCGGCGACGTACGCGGACGCCAAGCCGGTCGGCACCGGGCCGTTCATGCTGGACCGGTTCTCGCCGCAGGGCTTTACGCTGAAGCAGAACCCGTTCTACTGGCAGAAGTCGAAGGTGCACGTGCCAGAGATCGACTTCCCGGCCTACAACACCAACGCCAACCTGGTCCCGCCGGTGTCCCAGGGCCAGATCGACTTCGCGGGCAACTACATCGCCAACATCAAGTCGAATTTCCTGGCCAAGAGCCCGGAGAACCACACCTGGCTGAACAGCCAGCCCTACTTCAGCGCCAACAACGTGGTGGGCATGTTCCTGAACACCACCAAAGCCCCGCTGAGCGACCCCGCGGTGCGCCAGGCGATCAGCTACGGGATCAACCGGTCGCAGCTCAACGTCCAGGGTGAGACCGGGTACGAGCCGCCGGTCACCTCGACCAGCGGGCTGCTGCTCCCCAACCACCAGCCGTTCCAGGACCCCTCGCTGGCCAACAACCTGCCGGCCACGGGTGACCCGGCCAAGGTGGCCTCGATCCTGAAGGCGGACGGCTACACCAAGTCGGGCGGCAAGTGGACGAAGGGCGGGAAGACGATCAAGTTCGCCATCCAGGACCCGGTCCCGTACAGCGACTACTACACCGACGACCAGATCATCTCCCACCAGCTGAACGCGCTGGGCTTCGACACCTCCGTGGACGGCATCGGCAACCCGACCGTGTGGGCGGGTAACGTCGCGAACGGCACGTTCGACGCCACCCTGCACTGGAGCAACCAGGGCCCGAACCCGTATTTCATCTACGACAGCTGGCTGGACAGCTCGCTGGCCGCGCCGATCGGCAAGCCGGCGGCGGGTGACTTCGGGCGGTACTCCAACCCGCAGGCCCAGGCCGCGCTGCAGCAGTTCGCCGGCTCCGGGGACGCCGCCACCCAGAAGGCGGCGATCATGAAGCTGGAGCAGATCATGACCACCGAGGTGCCCGTGGTGCCGCTGCTCAACGGCGGGGCCTGGGCGGAGGTCTCGTCCCGGAACTACAGCGGGTGGCCGACGGCCAGCAACCCGTACATGAACCCGGTTCCCAACACGCCGTATATCGAGGACACCATCCTGCACCTCACGCCGAAGTCCTGACCGCTGCGGAGGTCGACGCAAGGAACTCGATGACAACTTCAACAGAGGCGACGGAGGAGCGCAGCCGGGTGGCTGCGCTCCCCGTCGAGGCGAAGGTGCGCCTGCTGACCGGAGCGGACAGCTGGCGCACCTACGGCGACGACACCCTCGGGCTCCGGCCGATCATCATGTCGGACGGGCCGGCCGGGGTCCGTGGCGTCACCAAGGATGACCGGAATCCCTCGGCCAGCCTGCCCTGCCCGTCCGCCCTCGGCGCCACCTGGGACAGCGAGCTCGTCCGCGAGCTCGCCTCCGCCCTCGGCGCCGAGGCGCGGGGCAAGGGCATCGATATCGTGCTGGCCCCGACGATCAACCTGATGCGGACCCCGCTCGGCGGCCGGGGGTTCGAGTGCTTCTCCGAGGATCCGGTGCTGGCCGCCGGGATCGCCGCCGCCTACGTGGCCGGGCTCCAGTCGGCCGGGGTGGGGGCGGCGGTCAAGCACTTCGTGGGCAACGACTCCGAGACCGAGCGCTGGACGTATGACGCGCGGATCGCCGAGGCGGTGCTGCGCGAGCTGTACCTGGTGCCGTTCGAGGCGGCCGTCCGGGAGGCCGGCGCGCTCATGGTGATGGCCGCCTACAACTCGGTCAACGGCGCGCTGATGACCGAGCACGAAGGGCTGCTGCGCGGGGTGCTGAAGGGCGAGTGGGGCTTCACTGGCGTGGTGGTGTCCGACTGGAGCGCCGCCCGCAGTACGGTGCCCACCGCCCAGGCCGGGCTGGACCTGGCCATGCCGGGGCCCCGGGGGCCGTGGGGAGCGGCCCTGGTCGACGCGGTCCGCCGCGGCGCGGTCGCCGAGGAGGTGATCGACGAGAAGGTGCTCCGGCTACTCCGGCTGGCTCGCCGGGTGGGGGCGCTCGCCGGCGCTGACCTGGGCGGCCCGGGGCTCGACGACTCGCTCCCAGATGGGACGGGCCTGGACGGAACGGGCCTGGACGGAACGGGCCTCGACAGGACGGGGATGGCCGGGACGATGGCGCCCGTCCCGGCCCGGGCGGACCCGGCCCCGGCGGACCCGGCCCCGGTCAGGCCAGCGCTGCTCCGCCGGGCCGCGGCCGCGTCCCTGGTCCTGCTGCGGAACGAGGACCAGGCGCTCCCCCTCGACCCGGCCGCGATCCGGACCGTGGCCGTGCTCGGGCCCAACGCGGTGCACCCGGTCATCCAGGGCGGCGGCAGCGCGGCGGTCATCCCGGGCGGCCTGTCCACCCCGGC
>JAOPYP010000538.1 GCA_025964635.1 Actinomycetes bacterium
CCGCCGCCGCTCCCGCTGGGCAGCGTCCATTTCTGCTGGGCCGAGGCGGTGCAGGTCTCGATGTCCAGGCGCGCCCCGGTATTGCCCCCCGGATCGGTGAGGCACAGCCCGGAGGGCGGGTTGACCAGCTCGCCGTTGGATTGGTGGGTCCAGGTCTGGGCGGCCGTCCCGTTGCACGGGTACCAGTCCACGTTGGTGCCGCTGGAAGTGCCCGCACTGACCACGTCCAGGCAGCCGCCCTGGGTCCGGAACGTCCCATCGGAGTAGGGCGACCACTGCTGGCCCGCGCTGCCGTTGCAGGCACTGACGGCGATGGGGTTGCCTGAGGTGTTCAGGGAGTTCTGGTTGGCCAGGCACAGGCTGTTGAGCCCGGTGACCGGGCCGGTCGCGGTGGCCGTGCCGGTCGGGGTGGAGTTGCCGCCCTGCTCGTACACGGCCACGTAGCCGACGCTCATCGACGCGCCGGACGTGGTGGCCGAGGTCGGGGTGGTAGTGCCGGAGACCCCGTCCGGGTAGTTGCCGCCCATGGCCAGGTCGAAAATGATGAAGAACCCGTGGTCGATGGCCTGCTGCCAGGCGGCCGTGCCGACCGAGGCCTCGGTGATGGTGCTCTCCACCGTGCCGTCCATCAGGAACTGCAGGGTCTCCGCGCTCGTGTTGGTGCGGTCGATGATCACCGAGTAGGTGTGGTACCCGGTCTGGCAGCCGGACCCCGCGCCCGGGCACGCGATCAGCGGGTGGCCAGGGCTGTTCGCCGCGTCGTGCAGGGTCTGCGAGGCCTCGTTCAGCCCGTTGACGTCCTCCATCATGTCGATCTCGCCGGACTGGGGCCAGCCGCCGCCGGTCCGCATCGGGGACCCGAGAGCCCAGAACGCCGGCCAGTAGCCGAGGCCGTTGGCCGGGTTGGGCTGCTGGATCGACGCGGTCATCTCGAGTTTCCCGCCCGGCGGGGCCTGGAAGTCATCGCGGGTGCTCTCGATCCGGCCGGAGGTCCAGGTGCCGCCGTTGTTGATGGCCTTGAGGACCAGGTGGCCGTTGCCGTCGAGGTAGACGTTGCTGGTCGAGTTGGTGGTCTGTTCCTTCTCCCCGGTCCCGTAGCCGGTGCCGATGTCGTAGAACCAGTTCGCCGACGACGGTGCGGACCCCGCCGCGCCCGCGAAGTTGTCGCCGAACACCGTGGTCCAGCCGGACGGCGGCGGCGGCACGGTGTCGGCCCGGGCGGCGGGGGCCCGGACCAGCCCGGTGGCCACCACGCTGGCCAGGCCGCCGGCCAGCAGGGCTAACGCCGTGAGGGCCGATCGGGCTCGCTGCGATCCCGGCCGGCGCCGGGTGGGGCCGGGACGGCGCGCCGCGGCATTCATCCAGTGATTCATGTGCCGTACCTTCCTGCCGCGCCCCGTCATTGGGGTAGCCAGGACCGCCACCGCGCGCCGGGGCGGGGGACCCGCGGATGGTGGTGTTCGTTGCGGAGAATTTTGCTCTTAATACAAGCCTTTTATGAAGGTGTAATCCCGGGCTGGCCGGCTGTCAAGGGCCCCCCGGTGGCGCGGCCGGGCCGGTGCGGGTCCCGGCCCGGCGAGCTGAGCCGGGGAATCCTGCTGCGCGCGGGGACGCTGACATCAGCCATGAAGAGGATTGGTTTCCTGTCGTTCGGTCACTGGCGGCCCGCTCCGGGGTCGCAGACGCGAACCGCCTCGGACGCGCTGCTGCAGACGATCGAGCTGGCCCAGGCGGCGGAGGACCTCGGGGCCGACGGAGCGTTCGTCCGGGTGCACCACTTCGAACGGCAGCTGGCCTCACCGTTCCCGCTGCTGGCCGCGATCGCGGCCCGGACGAGCCGGATCGAGATCGGCACCGCGGTCATCGATGTGCGGTACGAGAACCCGCTGTACATGGCGGAGGAGGCCGCGGCCGCGGACCTGATCAGCGGCGGCCGGCTGCAGCTCGGGATCAGCCGGGGATCTCCGGAGACCGTGCTCCGCGGCGCCGAGTCGTTCGGCTACCGGCCCGCGTACGGGGAGACGGATGCGGACGCCGCCCGGCGGAAGACCGGGATCTTCCTGGCGGCGATCGGCGGCGCGGTGGTCGCCCGGACCGACCCGGCCCGCGCCGGGGTCAGCGGCGGCCTGGCCATCCAGCCGCAGTCACCCGGACTGGCCGACCGGATCTGGTGGGGCTCCGGCACCCGCGCCACCGCCCAGTGGGCCGCCCGGCAGGGGATGAACCTGCAGAGTTCCACGCTGCTCACGGAAGACACCGGGGTCCCGTTCGACCAGCTCCAGGCGGAGCAGATCCGGCTGTACCGCGAGGCGTGGGCGGAGCGCGGCCTGGCTCGTGAACCCCGCGTCTCGGTATCGCGCAGCGTCCTGCCGATCACCGAGGACATCGACCGGATGTACTTCGGCGATCAGGCGCACGAGGATCAGATCGGGCTGCTGGAAGGGGTGCGATCCCGGTTCGGCCGCACGTACGCCGGGGAGCCGGACCGCATCGCCGCCGAACTCGCGGCGGACGAGGCGGTGCGCGAGGCCGACACCGTGCTGTTCACCGTGCCGAATCAGCTCGGGGTGGCCTACAACGCACGCATCCTCGCCACGATCGCCCGCCACATCGCGCCCGCGATCGGCTGGACCCCGGCGGGGACGGCGACCGCAGCCTGACTGCGCCTGCCGCTGGGGCCGCCATCCTGCCGTCCCGCCTGACATAGACTGCGCTGTCGTTGTGCCGACCACATCACGTTCCGTATGGAGAGGCG
>JAOPYP010000035.1 GCA_025964635.1 Actinomycetes bacterium
CACCACCCCCGGCGGCCGCGCTGGCCAGCCCGGCCACGGCGGCGGCCGGCGGCAGCGCATAGAGCCACAGCAGGCCGGCCAGGGTCAGCGCGAGCAGCACCGGCGAATACCGCAGCTGCGTGTAGGCGCTGCGCGCGATCATGTCCCACAGGGTGGCCAGCCGGGGGTAGGGCCGCAGGCTACGCACCCCGGTGCTGAACCCCAGCCAGGTGCGGGCCGCCGACGGCGGGCGTTTCAGCAGCCGGCCCAGGGCGACGTCGTCGATGCGCGCGCCGCGGATCGGGTCCAGGCCGCCCGCCGCGATCAGCGCGTCCCGGCGGACCAGCATGCAGCCACCGGCCGCGGCGGCCGTGCGGGCCGGCGGCCGGTTCACCCACCGGAACGGGTACAGCTGGTCGAAGTAGTAGACGAACGCCGGGACGATGACGCGCTCCCACCCTGACTCCGCCCGCAGCAGCGCCATCTGGGAGACCAGCCCCCGATTATCCGCAACGGCGCCGCGGACCAGCGCCGCCAGTGCGTCCGGCGCGTACCCGATGTCCGCGTCGGTGAACAGGACGTAGTCGCACTCCCCGGCGGCCCGCAGGCCCTGGGCCATCGCGTGGACCTTGCCCGCCCACCCGGGCGGCGGCTCCCCCGCCGCAGTGACCAGCAGCCTGCGGCCCGTCCCGGTGGCGAGATCCGCGGCGGTCCCCGCGGTGCCATCCGTGCTGGCGTCGTCCACCAGCACCACCGAGAACTCCCCCGGATAGTCCTGGGCGAGCAGGCCCGGCAGCGTGACGGGCAGGATGGCGGCCTCGTCCCGGGCCGGGACGACCGCCACCACGCTCGGCCACCGGGCCGGGTCACGCGACGGGTCATGCGCGCCAGGAGGCAGGCGCTGGTCCGTGCGCCAGTACCCGCCGTGCGCGGCGAGCAGGAACACCCAAGCGAGAGCGGCCGCCGCGGCGGCGCCGGCCAGGATCAGCATCCGCCCAGCCTGGCATATCGCCCCGCGGCCGGGCCGCTCTCCCCGGGCCGGTCAGCCGCGGGGCTGGCCGTCCTGCTGGCGGTCCGGCACGCGCACGACCTCCCCGGTGGTGTGCGGTGCGGTGGCTTCCGGCCCGCTCGCCAGGTTCTTCTTGATCGAGTCCAGGATGGTCAGCCCCTGGCCGACCAGCCCGGCCGCGATCTCGCTGAGCCCGTCCGCCCCGTTGAGCACGTTGACGTTGGCGCCGGCCAGGCCGGCCGCCGCTTCCTTGACGATCTGGGGCAGCTGGTCGATGAGCATCCGGTCGAGCGCCACGCGGTCGTTCGAGGCCGCCGCCTCGGCCAGGATCCGCATCCGCTCCGCGTCGGCCTTGGCCAGGACGCGGACCTTCTCCGCTTCCGCCTCGGCTGGCCTGACCACCTCGGCCACCAGCTGGCGCTGGCGCAGCTCGGCCTGGCGCTGGGCCAGTTCGGCCTGGGCGTTGATGACCCCGATCTGGGTCTGCGCCTGCATCAGCGGCCCGGCCTGCGCCGCCTCGGCCTGGGCCTTGTCGATCTCGGCCTTGTACTGGGCCTGGACCACGGCGGTCTGCCGGGCATACTCGGCCTGCTTGCGCTGCGACTCCTGCTCGGCCTGGGCGGCGGCCTGGTTGGCCTGGGCCTGGGCGATCTGCGCCTGGCGCTGGATGGCGGCGCTGTGCGGGGCGGCCATCGCGTCGATGTAGCCGGAGGCCATGTCGTCGATGGACTGGATCTGCAGCGAGTCCACGGTCAGGCCGATCTTGACCATCTCCGCCTTCGAGCCGTCGAGGACCTCGCTGGCCAGCTTCTGGCGCTCGGTGACTATCTCCTCCACTGTCATGGATCCGATGATGGAGCGCAGGTGCCCGGCGAAGATCCGGCCGGTCAGGGTGGACATCTGGTCCTGGTCGGACAGGAACCGCTGGCCGGCGTTGACGATGCTCTCCTCGTCGTTGCCGACCTTGAATGCGATCACCGAGCGGACGTTCAGCGTGATGCCCTGCTTGGTGACGCACTGCTCAGCCACCTCGGCCTCGTTCATGGCGAGGGTCAGGTAGCGGGCCTTGCGGAAGAAGGGGAGCACGAACGCGCCGTGCCCGGTGACCACCCGGAACGGGGCGCCGGTACGGCCACTCCTCCCCCCGGAAATGAGCATGGCCTCATCGGGTGCAGGGACGCGGTAGCCAAGCATGATGGAACTCCTTCAGACAGCACTGTTCGGTAAGGGTTCAGGGAATGGGTTGAGCGCGTCGGCCCACTCGCCATGCGGCAAGTGATTCCCCAGGTCAGAACGTCACTCTCCCCGTCCTCTGCTGGACAAAGCTACGCCTACCGGATTCGCCGGCGCGATGGGCCGTCGGTCACATTGTGGTACTCCCCGCCGTGAGGGCGGGGCGCCGGGTCAGGTCAGGCGGGCTGCCCTTCGGCGTGGGTGTATACCTCGAGGTCGGTGGCCTTGACGGTGAGCCACACCTCGCGGCCAGGGCCGAGCGACAGTTCCGCGACCGCTGCGGGGGTGACGTCCACCAGGGCGCTCGGCTGCCCTTCCAGGCTGAGCCGGACGCGGTCGGCCAGCAGCGTGAGGCCGGCGACGTTCGCAGGCCAGGTGTTGCGGGCGCTGCTGCGCTGGGGCCGCTGGCTGCTGACGACCACGGCGGACGGCCGGACCGCGACCAGTACGTCACCGTGCTGGCCCTGGTCGGGGATCACGAAGGTCCCGCCCCCGCTGAGCACCACCTCGGAGTCGTTGGCCTGACCCGCGTACAGGTTCAGGCCGACCAGCTTGGCGACGTATTCGGTGGCGGGCTGGCGGGCGACGTGCGCGGGCGTGCCTTCCTGGACGATGCGGCCGCCCTCGAGCACGATGAGCTGGTCGGCGAGCACGAGCGCTTCGAGCGGGTCATGCGTGACGAGCAGGCATGGCCCCGCGAAGTCGGCCAGATGGCGCTTGAGCTCGGTCTGCACGTCGAGGCGGGTGCCGGCGTCCAGGGCTGACAGCGGTTCGTCAAGCAGCAGCAGGGCGGGCTGGCCGGCCAGCGCGCGGGCCAGCGCCACCCGCTGGGCCTGCCCGCCTGACAGCTGGCCAGGCTTGCGGCCGGCCAGGTCGGTCAGTCTGAGCCGGTCAAGCCAGTGACTGGCCATTGACCGGGCGGCCCGTCTCCCCATGCCGCGGGCCCGCGGTGAGAACGCCACGTTCTCGGCCACGGTCAGGTACGGGAAGAGCCGGTAATTCTGGAACACGAAACCGACCGGCCGCCCGGAGGCCTCGACAAAGGTCCCGGCGTCCGCGTCATCCACGACCTGCCCGGCGAGCGTGATGCGGCCAGCCGAGGCCGGGGTCAGCCCGGCCACGGCGCTGAGGAGAGTGGACTTCCCGGCCCCGTTTGGCCCCAGCAGGCCGAGGACCTGCCCGGGTGCCGCGGTGAAGCTGACGGCGAGCAGGAAACTGCCGCGCCGGACCTCGGCATCGACCACGAGGCCCTCGCTGCCCTCGTGGGTCATGAGACCGAGCCGCCCCGCATCCAGTGATCACGCAGGGAGACCAGCACCACGATGGAAACCAGCAGCAGCACCAGGCTCAGGGCGATCGCCGCGTCGGGATTTGTCTCCAGCGCGTAGTAGACAGCGATGGGCATCGTCTCAGTCTGGCCTGGAAAGCTCCCGGCGAACGTGATCGTCGCCCCGAACTCGCCGAGGGCCCGCGCCCAGCACAACACTGCGCCCGCGCCTAGGGAGGGAGCGATCAGCGGCACCGTGACCCGGCGGAACACGGTCATGCGTTTCGCGCCCAGTGTGGCGGCCGCCTCCTCGAAGCCCTGATCGGCGGATCGCAGCGCCCCCTCGACCGTGATGATCAGGAAGGGCATCGCCACGAAGGTCTCGGCCATGACCACAGCTATCGGGGTGAACGGGATCGTCAGCCCGAACCACGAGTCCAGGTAGCGGCCGAGGAACCCGGTCCGCCCGAACGCCAGCAGCAGGGCCACCCCGCCCACCACGGGCGGGAGCACGAGCGGCAGGGTGACCAGCGCCCGGAGGAGCCGCTGGCCCGGGAAGCTGCTCCGGGCCAGCACCCACGCCAGCGGCACCCCGATGACCAGCGAGATCGCGGTGCTCGCGGAAGCGGTCCAGAGCGAAAGAATGAGCGCCTGGGTGGCATCGGACCCGCTGAGGGCCGCCCCGAGATGACGCCAGGGAGCGCGGATCAGCAGCCCGACGAGCGGCAGGACCAGGAACCCGGCCGCGATCAGTGCCGGCACCAGCAAAGGCGCCGGCACCGATCGCGAAACACCGCCCCGCGCGGCCCGCCTGGCTCGTTCCCGGGGGGTCAGGCGCGACGGCGTGGAGGTCACCATGGCGGCTCCGGGTACTAGGTCAGGGCTTCTCGAACCCGGCGGCCGTGAGCACCTGCTGGCCGGCGGGGGACAGCACGTAGGCGACAAAGGCCTGGGCGATGGACTTGTGCTTGCTGCTGCTGATGGTAGCGATCGGGTAGAGGGTCGAGGCGTTGTCGCCGGCGGGGATCGTCACGCCCTTGACCTTGGCGCCAGCGGCCATTACGTCGGTCACATAGACCATGCCCGCGTCGATGTTGCCCGTCTCGACCTGGGTCAGCACGGACTTCACGTCCGGCTGCAGCGTGACCGGCTTGACTGTGATCGAGGCGTTCTTGAAGACCTCGGCCGCCACGACCCCGCA
>JAOPYP010000093.1 GCA_025964635.1 Actinomycetes bacterium
GCGTTGCCGGCCGAGGACAGCGGGCTCCGGGAGCACGGCGAAGGGCTCCGGGAGCACGCCGAACTCGATGACCACCCCGAACTGAGCGAACGCAGCTGAGCGGCTGGTTGGGCCGGCTGATCCCTAGGTGGCTGGTGTCAAAGGGGGTGCTGTGGGTGACCTCGCCGTGGTGCCCGCTCCAGATGGCGTCGGGTTCGCCGCCGGGCGTCATCGTGGGCCGGGGCGCCGTTAACCCGCGTGTGATGACGGCGCTGCCGGGGCTGTCGTGGCTGCTGGCCGGTCCCGGTGGCGGCCATGCTGTTCATGCCAGGTCTTTCCCGGTGTCTTAGCTGGCGGGCACGGTCCAGCCCTGCCGTTGCCAGCGAGCCCGGGTGCCGCGAGCCTGGCGAGGTGGTTCACCAGTGCCTTCGACGCGATCTTCGCTGGCGAAAGCGTGACGACGGTCAAGATCCCGCCCCCGGGCCTCCCACGGCCGACGAGTCGGTCATCGCGCTATCTCCTCCGGACACCCAGTCGTAACCCCGTCGATCACCGGTAGCTCACCAGAATCCGGTGAGGACCACTCACCTTCCTAGCCGTCATCGTCTACCTCGTCAGTGACGCCGCAACGCCGGTCCGCAGCACGGTCGTACCGGCCTACGGCACCCGGAAGTACCCTTCCCGTCGCACGTCTGGAAAGGACGACCATGTCATCCACCCCCACAACCCGCCGCTCTTTCCTCGCGCGTGGCGCGGTGCTCGCGTCCGTCCCCGCGATCGCCACCCTGGCCGGGGGAGTCCTCGCCGAACCGGCCTCCGCCGACGACACGTTGCCGGACTACGCGCCGATACCGCCGTCCGCGCTGGGCCCGGCCGTCAACGCGCAGGGCTACTTCGTCGGGCGGGTGGAGAAGAACCTGTACTGGGTCACCGACGGCACCTATCAGGCGGCGTTCCTGACCACCAAGGACGGGGTGGTGCTGTTCGACGCGCCCCCCACTATCGGGGACAACCTGCAGCGCGCCATCGACGAGATCGCGTCCGCCAACGGCGTGTCCAACAAGGTGACCCACATCGTCTACTCCCACCACCACGCCGACCACCTCGGCGCCTCGTCGTTGTTCGGCCGCGACGTGATCCGGGTCGGCCAGATCGAGACCAAGCGGCTGCTGGCCCGGGACAACGACCCGACCCGGCCCCTGCCCGATGTCACCTTCGAGACCCACCACACGCTGCGCGTCGGCGGGGAGAGGATCGACCTGGCGTGGCTCGGCACCAACCACACCCCCGACAACAGCTATATTCACTTCCCCGACCACGGCACGCTCATGCTCGTTGACATCGTCCTGCCCGGCTGGGTGCCATACAACAGCTTCAACCTCAACGAGGACGTCCCCGGCTCCATCGCCGCCCCGGCCAAAGCCATGGCCTACCCGTGGAAGCACTTCATCGGCGGCCACATGGGCCGGCTCGGCAACCGCCGCGACATAGCCGTCTACCAGCAGTACGTGAACGACCTCATCGACGGCGTCAAGAAGGCCCTGGTCGCGGTCGATCCGACCCCGTTCTTCGCCAAATACGGCAACAACGCCTGGGCCGGGGTCAAGACCTACCAAGACGCACAGGTCAACTACGCAGCCGCGCCGGTCATCAAGAAGTACACCGGCATCCTCGCCGCCGCCGACGTCTACACCGCCAGCACCGCGTTCGTCATCCTCGAATCGATCCGCCTCGACCTCGGCATCGGCTCGCAGATCCACCCGTGAGGAGATGTCAGGCAGCCCACGGCGGGTTGAAGGCACCGATCTGGGCCATGATCGCCGCGACGTCGGCGGCGGCCCGATGAACGACTCCAGCAGGCCGGCCAGGTTCTCCGGGCCGGCGATGTCGCCGAGGCCCCCGCCGTGCCAGATGACGTCGCCGGTCACGAAGACAGCCGCCTTGTCCGGGTTGTGCTGGTTGAAGACCTGGTCGATGTAGTCGGGCGCGAGCTTCTTGTTGCCTCGAGCTTCTCGGTGGTGTCGGTCATTGCTCTCTCCTCGGAGTCTTTGCTTGATCTTCTTGACCATGCGCTCGACGGACCCAGGGTTACTACGAGCCAGGTGAGGGGTCATCAGCGGATCCTGGTGATCTGCCACACCGGGACAATGCAGGACGGGATGGGATCGCGCTGGCGGCGCGTGTATGAGAGTGCAGCAGAACCGAGGTTCGCGCGCGGTTGACAGCACGCGCGCTGGCCTGGTACCGAGAGAGAGGGTGCCGGGACTGCGTGACCGGCGATGGGGGTGTCAGGCGTAGATACCAAGGCAGGCCTTTTGACGGTGGCCCCAGCAGCTCCCGGGCTGATCGACCGGGGTGATCTTGTCGCTGCCCTGGATCGCGCGACGGCGCGGAGGGTGACGATCATCTCGGCTCCGGCTGGCAGCGGGAAGACGTGTCTGCTGCGCGCGTGGGCCGACCGTCAGGGGCAGCGGTACCGGCTCGCCGTGCTCCAGGTGTACCGCGACCAGCAAGACGCCCAGCAGTTCTGGCTGGCCCTGCTCGACGCGGTCCGTCACGCTTCGGCCACGACCGGCCGTGCGGAACCGCCAGCAGCGACACCTGACTTCAATGCACCGGCGATGGTCGACCGGGTGCTGTCGGAGCTCGCCGATGCTTGCGGCGGCATCACGTTGGTTATTGATGATCTCCACGAGCTGACCTCGCCAGAAGCGCTCTCTCAGCTGACCCGGCTGCTGATGAACCTTCCCCCGCAGGTGCACGCGATACTGGCCACGCGTCACGATGTGCGCCTGGGCCTGCATCAGCTGCGCCTGGCAGGCGAGCTCGCCGAGATCCGCGCGGCCGACCTGCGCTTCTCCGAGCGCGAAACCCGCGAGCTGCTTGATGCCTCGGGTATCGCGCTGTCCGCGGCGGGGGCGGCGCTGCTGCACCAGCGGACCGAGGGGTGGGCCGCGGGCCTGCGGTTCGCGGCGATCTCCCTGGCCGGTCACCCCGACCCGGAACGGTTCGTCACCGAGTTCTCCGGCAGCGACCGCACGGTCGCCGAGTACCTGCTTGCCGAGATGCTGGAACGCCAGCCGCCCGACGTCCAGGATCTGCTCCTGCGTACCTCGCTGCTCGACTGGGTCAACGGCGAACTGGCCGATCTGCTGACCGGCCGGCCTGGCTCGGAACGGATCCTGCTTAGTCTCGAGGACGCGAACGCGTTCGTCGAATCGCTGGACCCCGAGCGCGCGTGGTTCCGCTACCACCACCTGTTCGCGGATTTCCTGCGGCTGGGGTTGCGCCGGGCGCTGCCTGCGGAAGTACTGGTGCTGCACCGGCGGGCCGCTGAGTGGTTTATCCGGCAGGGCCACGTGGTGGACGCCATCCGGCACACGCAGGCGGCGGGCGACTGGGCTGGCGCGGCCCGGCTGCTCGCCGATCATTCGTTCAGCCTGACCCTCGACGGGCAGGCGCAGACCATGCAGGCGCTGCTGCGGGCCTTCCCGCCGGGCGCAGATCACCCCGAGCTGGCCCTGGTGCGGGCGATAGGTGACCTTGCTCAGGGGCGCCTGGACGAGGCAGCTGCCCACCTGGCGGTCGCCGAGGCGCACGCCGAGACGGCGCCGCCGGATCGCCGGCGCCGCCTTGGGGTGGCGGTCGTTTCGCTGCAGCTGGCGCTGGCCAGGCGGCGCGGTCACCTGGCCAGCGTCATCGAGCAGGCCAGGTTCCTTGCTTCCCCGGTGACCGGGCAGTCCGACGAGGACATCGCGCTCGGCAGCGATCTGCGCGCGGTGGCGCTGATGAACCTGGGAACCGCCGAGGCGTGGACGCTCGGGCGGCCAGACGCGCCGGACGCCGAACGCCACCTCAGGGAGGGCGCCGACCTGGCCCGTCAGATCGGCCGGCCCTACTTGGAAGTCGGCTGCCTGGCGCAGCTCGGGTTCGCGTCGCTGTTCCTCCACTCGTTCGCCACGACCCAGCGGCGCTGCCGCGAGGCGATCGCCCTCGCCGAGCGGCACGGCTGGGGCATGGAACCGGTGATCGCGCCCGCGCTGATAATGCTCGCCGGCACGCTGGTCTGGACGGGTGAGTTCGACGCGGGCGAGCGGTGGCTGCAACGAACCAGACAGGCCCTGCAAACAGACACCGGGCCGGACATCACGCTCCTGCTGCACCAGACGGCTGGGATACTGCACGCTGGCCGCGGCCGCCACCATGAAGCACTCGAGGAGTTCGGCGCGGCCGAATACCTGGGATCGCAGCTAGCTGACTCGCAGGCGCTGGCGAGCCGGGTGACCCGCTGGCTGCTGGCCACCCAGGCCCGCCTCGGGATGACCGGCGAGGCCCGCGCCTTCATCGCGGCGCTTGATGACGAGCGGGCCAGCTCCGGTGAGATCCGTAACGCCCGCGCGGTGATCTGCCTCGCGGAAGGCAATCCGGCCGCGGCTCTAGCCGCGGTGGCCGATGTTCTGGATGGCACGGCACCGGTCCTCGGGCACGTCACGGTCATGGAGGCTCACCTGCTGGCCGGGCTCGCTCACCGTGAGCTCGGTGACCAGCGCGCGGCCAGCCAGGCGGCGGAACGGGCGCTGGCCCTGGCGGAACCTGACCGGCTGATCCTGCCGTTCGCGATGACCGGCTCAGCCGGGCTGCTGGAGGCGCTGCCCCGGCACCAGACAGCGCACGCCGCGCTGCTCGCCGATATCCTCGACGTCCTGCACGGCTCATCCCCGGCGGTGAAAGAGCAGTCCTCATCGCCGCCGGCGGAGGAGCTCAGCCCGGGCGAGCTCAGGGTGCTGCGATATCTGCCGACCAACCTGTCCCGGCCCGAGATCGCCGGCGAGCTGTCCGTCTCGCCGAACACCGTCAGCGCGCACTTCCGCAGCATCTACGCCAAGCTCCAGGTCCGTGACCGGTCCTCGGCCGTGCGGCGCGCCCGGGAGCTGCGGTTGCTGGCGGCGGGCGGCCGGACGCGCTAGCCCGGCGGTAACCGGATCCTGGTGATGCGAGGTCACCTGCCCGCCCTCGACCGTGGCGGCTGGACCCGGCACCCAACACCAGACTGGAGGTAACGAACCGCACAACCGCCGTCACCCGCGCGTTCCCCGACGGGGTAACACAGGCCGGAGCGCTCCTCGATCTTTGCGACAGCCCGGCAGTGTTCCTGGAGACCGACGCCGCCGCGCGCTCCTTGGCGAGGCCTCGTTGCTTGCCGGGTGCGCTTCGCCTGGCCTTCGGTGCGGTGGGTGGACCCGGGGCTGACGGCCTGCCTGGCATCGGGAAGTACCCTTGGCCGGTGTTCTCGCCTCAAGGCCCGTCTATGCGTGAACTGGTGATGCAGGCACTGTCCTCGGTCGAGGGCGGGTATGACCTGCTTGCCCCCAAGTTCGACTACACGCCTTTCCGCACCCCCGATGGCGTGCTTGACGCGACCGCCGGCGTGCTGCGCCCGCTCAGCCCGTTCGGCCCGGGACTGGACGTGTGCTGCGGCACCGGCGCGGGCCTGCGGGTCCTCACGTCACTGGGCCAGGGACCGGTCACGGGCGTCGACTTCAGCACTGGCATGCTCGCGCAGGCGCGCCGTGCGCACCCGGACGCCACGTGGGTACGGGCCGACGTCGGGGCCCTGCCCTTCGCCGGGGCGTTCGGCCTGGCGGTCAGTTTCGGGGCGCTCGGGCACTTCCTGCCCGCCGAACGGGCCGCGCTGTTCGCCGGGGTGTACCGCGCGCTGCGGCCGGGCGGGGTTTTCGCCTTCCCGATCGGTGCGCCGCTGCCCATCACCTCAGGCTGGTACTGGGCGCTGGCCGGGTTCGACCTGGCGATGCGGGTCCGCAATGCCGTGTGGCGTCCCCCGTTCGTCATGTACTACCGCACCTGCCCGCTGTCCGCGGTCCAGGGCGACCTGACAGCATCCGGATTCACCGTGACCACCCTCCCCCTGACGGCTCTGGGCCGGCGCGCGGACGGCAGCCCGAAGGCCCGGCTGGTCCTCGCCCGCACAGCCAGCACGCCCTGACTGCTGCGCAGGCCGCTGGACTGCATCAGATCGAGGTCTCCGTCCTGCCGCGCAGGACCGCCGGCCAGGACCGCCCGATTCCGGGTTCTGGCACGGGAGGTCGCGCCGCAGCTGAGCCGCTTTCTCCTGCTTACCTGGATCCTCGCGTCACGAGGCCGTCGGGCATACCGCCGAGGCCCCGCGAATCCGCACCCGTTACTCAGGAGCGGCGCGGCGGCTGGGTGGCGCACCAGGCGCGGAACTGCTCCTCGTCGCGAGACCGGGACCGGCAGGTCTTGCCGCTCATAGCTGCGGGACCAGGCCTACGGCAGCGCCGCGCCGCCCGGCCCTGCGTCCGGTACCGGGACTCGTGGCCTGAGTACAGGCCCAGTAGCGTGGCCGCCAGGTCCGGGCAGACGGCCACCCGGCAGGGGCCGTACCCGTCGAACGGGACCTGCCCGGCCAGCCAGTGCTCGAAGCCTGTCGCTCAAGTCGGACTCCTATCGTTCACGATCGCGGGTATGCACTCAGATCGCGTCCAACTCGGCGACGGCGTCGGGCGGCAGGGCCAGGGCCGCGCCGGCGATGTTCTCGCGCAGGTGATCGACCGACGAGGTGCCCGGGATCAGCATGACGTTCGGCGAGCGCTGCAGCAGCCAGGACTCGGCGACCGCGATCGGCGTCGCGCCGAGCCGCTTGGCAACCGACTCCAGCACGTCCGACTGCAGCGGCGAGAAGCCGCCGAGCGGGAAGTACGGCACGTAAGCGATGTCTTGCGAAGCCGTCGCCGCCAGCACCGCCGCGTCCGACCGGTTGGCGATGTTGTAGAAGTTCTGCACACACGCCACGGGGACGATCCGCTGCGCCTCGGCCAACTGGTCGAGGCTGACCGTGCTCAGGCCCAGGTGCCGGATCAGGCCCTGCTGCTGCAGTTCGGCCAGCGCCTCGAACTGCCGGGCCAGCTCGCCCGGAACCGTCGCGCGGTCGTCGATCCCGGCGAGCGTCCGCAGGTTGACCACATCGAGCACGCCGAGCCCGAGCCGGCGGAGGTTGTCGTGCACCTGGGCGCGCAGCGACTCCGGCGAGTTGCCGGGCAGCCAGCCGCCCCGCTCGTCGCGGACCAACCCGACCTTGGTCACGATGTGCACGTGGTCGCCGTACGGGAAGAGCGCCTCCCGGATGATTTCGTTGGTGATGTACGGGCCGTAGGCGTCGGCCGTGTCGATGTGGTTGACGCCCAGCCCGACCGCGGTCCGCAGCACCTCGATCGCGGCGGCGCGGTCGCGCGGCGGCCCGAAGACGCCCGGGCCGGCGAGCTTCATCGCGCCGTTGCCGATCCGGTTGAGGCCGAGGGTCCCGACCCGGTACGAGCCGGCCTGGGCGGCGGGTCGATTGGTGGTGGTCATGGATTTCCCTCCGGACTCGGCTGAATCTGGTCGCCAACGCGCCATGTGACCGGCGCTCCGCGGAAGCGCCGACGGAGCCTTGCGAGTCGATGGCCCGAGGCTCGCCGCCATTGAGGTGAGAAGTCGTCACCGGATCCCGGCGATTCGCTGCACCGGCGCGCGGCGCCTCGTGCAGGACGCGGGCGCTGCGGCGTCCCTGAATGCCCAGCCAACAGTGTCCTGGTCCCGCTAGCCCTCAGGAATTCGGGCCGGAGGACTCGGCAATCACCAGGATCGGGTAACGACTTCTCACCGTCCCAGAGGCGAAGGTAACGGCACCCGGCGAGAGACCCGTTGCGACGGATCTCAGACTCTGAAAGCCACGGGAGGACATCAACATGAAGGTTCCTAGCTGGAAGACGATCACCGCCCTGGCCGCGGCCGCGAGCCTGGCTCTTGCCATCGGCGCCGCGCCGTCGCAGGCTGCGACTCCCGTCCAGAGCACGAAGGTCAGCGCGGGCTTGAGCGCGAGCGACCTGTCCAAGCTGCCGCTCACCAACCGCCACCTGACCGAGCGTGAGAAGGCCAACCTCGCGGTCGTCCTGCAGGCGTACCACGATGGCGAGGGTGATTCCCTGGACCCCCAGGGGTTCAGGGATCTGTTCGCAGTGGACGGTGTGCTCAACGGCATCGGCGGTGTCGACGGCCAGGATAGCCTGCGGGGTACGCAACTGAGCGGTTTGATCGTCTTTCTGAGCCAGTTCCTTCCCGACATTCACCGGGAGCTGAAGCAGATCACCGTGAACGGCGACGTGGTCAGCATCGAGCTGACGATCCAGGGCACCTTCCTCGGGCCGTTCCAGACGCCCGCCGGCGTGGTCCAGCCGACCGGGGCCAAGATCGACTTCCCGACCGCCGACTTCTGGTACCTGCGCAACGGCAAGGTCGAGAAGTTCGACTGCCACATCGCTTTTACCACCTTGTACGCGCAGCTGGGCGTACTGCCGGACTACGCGTCCGCAGTCGGTAACTAACACGAGCTTCCAGTTGCTCCGGCGGTCGCTGCGCGGCGCTCGCAGACCAGCGGGAGCAAGAACCCGCAGGTCAGGACCGTGCGGAGCGGTTCGAATGCCGTAACCTCCGGTCCACCGCAGGTCGATGGTGGCGCCTAGCCCGGCGGAGTAAGACGAGCTCGGAGACCGGGGCAGCCATATGGGTATCGGCGTGGGTGTCCACCCCGCGGGTGACGGCGCGTGTCTCTACGATGGTCACTGTCATCCCTTTCCTGTGGTTGAGGGATGGGCGCGGAGAGGGATCGTGCATACAGTGACGGTTGCGACGACAGAATGCTTTGTTATGGCGCGCCTCGGTTGGACGTCGATCTCGATGCCGTTCAGTCTGTTTGCCAACTCCGTCATTCCCATCACTTGCCGGTCATCCGGCTCGGTGACCACTTCCCATCATCTGGTACCGGTGATGAGTCTTTCGCGGTCGAACATCGCCGACGTGATCCGCCAGCCGAGCCTGTTGAGGACCAGCAGCACCACGGCGCCGCCGAGGGCGACGACGAGCGTGGCGTGGATCACGTTGAACGCGATGAGCGACGTCACCACGACCGACGGGAGGTTCGCGAGTACGCCGAGCTGCTGAGCGACGCGGATCTCGCTGGATCGCGTGGAGATCGCGATGCCGACCCAGATTGACCAGCCGGCCAGCAGCGGGGTGAACACCAGCTGGGCGAGCAGGTCCGAGCCTCGCAGCAGCGCCGACGCGACGCCGGGCCGTGCGAAGATCTCGACCAAGGCCAGGAAGAAGGCGTAAACCGCGTACGAGATCGCAACCGACGGGACAAAGGACGCCAGGGCCTTGCCCAGCAAAAACTCCTCGCGGCGTATCGGCGTCCCGAGCACCGGCTCGAGCGTGCCCTGCTGGCGCTCGCCGACCACCGAGTACGAGGCCAGCGTCCCGGACACGAGCGCGGGGATGGCCAGCAGGTACAGCAGCTCATGCTCGTGGGCGAGACCGCCGGATGCCGAGGCGCCCAGGCTCAAGACGGCGACTAGGGGCTGGATGAGGAAGAGGACCGGGAGGATCGCCATCCCGGTGACGATGGTGCGGTTGCGCCGGTACTCCCGGAGCTCCTTGCGGAAGATGGCCCGCACGCGCCTCCTGCTGACGCTCATCTGCGGCGCGCCTCCTCGTCCTCGTTGACTAGCTCGAGGTAGACGTCCTCAAGCGAGTGGTGCGACTCGCCGATCGACAGCACGTCGGCACCCGCCTGGACGAGGGCGCGAGTGACCGCGGGCGCGGCGAGGCTCGGGTCAGAGACGGCGACGACGTAGTCGCGGGCGCCGTCCTGGCGCCAGCCGTCGACGGCTGGAAGGTCGGCGAAGACGCGGCCAGGCTCCGGGAGGGGGATGAGGGTCCTGACCGTGAGCGTCTTGGCGAACAGCCGGTCGCGCAGCTCGGCGGGCCGGCCGATCGTGCGCAGGGTCGTGTTCAGGATCGCGACCCGGTCGCACAGGCGCTCGGCCTCTTCGAGGCGATGCGTGGTGAGGAAGATCGTGACGCCGCTGCGGCGGAGCTCGGCGATCAGCTCGTGCACGTCCCGGGTGGCGACCGGGTCCAGGCCGGAGGTCGGCTCGTCGAGGAACAGCACCTGCGGGTCGCTGAGCAGCGCCCTGGCCAGGGCGACCCGCTGGCGCAGGCCCTTGGACAACGAGCCGCAGGCATCGCTGGCCCGGTCGGCCAGGTTGACGGCCCGGAGCGCGCGGTCAACGCGATCGCCGGGGTCGGCCGCCTCGTACAGGTCGGCGAAGCATCCGAGGTTCTCGGCCACGCTCAGGCGCAGGTAGAGACCGGGCGACTCGGGCATGATCGAAATCCGGCGGCGGATCTCCACTCCGTTATCCGGCGTGAGCGGAATGCCGGCGACCGTCGCCGAGCCCGAGGTTGGCGCGATGAGCGTGCCGAGCGTCCGCACGGTCGTGGTCTTCCCGGCGCCGTTCGGCCCGAGGAAACCGAACACCTCTCCGTGGCCGATCTCAAAGGAGACGTCGTCGAACGCGACCCGGTCACCGAAGCGCTTGCCCAGGCCAAGCGCGGACAGCGCCGGGGCATCCCGGTTCGCGTCGGATGCCGCCGCTTTCCGCCGAGTCACGAAACGCTCGCCTCGCGCGTGGACCGCGGGCTCGTCCCGCCCAGGCACCGCGCCCAGTGGCTCGGCTGGGGACGTGGCGCGGCGCCTCAGCTTCCCGATGAGCCACCTGATCAGGTAGATCATCACTGGTACCGCAGGGCCGTGCCCGGCTCGATCCGGGTGGCGCGGCGCAGCGGCCCGCGGATCACGATGACTGTGAGCACGACCACGCCGGCGAGCGTGACCAGCGGGATGACCGGCGGGAATTCCTGGGGAAGGCTGATAGAGGCATCGTGGAGCAGGAGCGTCAGCAGCCCCTGGTAGATCAGCCAGCCGAGCAGCACCCCGAACGCCCAGCCGGCGACGGCCAGGACCACCGCCTCCGCGCTGAAGACGCGCCGGATCTGGCGGGCCCTGGCACCTACGCAGCGCAGGATCCCGACCTCCCGGGTGCGCTCGATGACGCCCATGCTGAGGGTGCTGACCAGGCCCATGAGCATGATCGCCACCACCACTAGGCCCAGGATGTCCACGATGGTGAGGATGGCGGTGTCGGCGGCGGTGATCTGCGCCTCGGTGATGTAGATCTCCGTGGTGCTGACCGGGTACCCGGCGGCGGCCAGCCGGTTCGCTGCGGCGGTGGCCGCCCGGTCGATGGCGGTGTGGGCGGTGCTGGCGGTGGTGAGCCATATCGAGTTCGCGGTGCCGGGCCCGCCGTCCAGGCGCTCCAGTACCGGCAGCGGGAAGTAGACGGTGTCGCCGTTGTTGGTGGGGACGGTGTCGATCCCGATGACGCGGACGCGGGTGGGTCCCGCGGCGACGCTGAGGGTGAGGATCTGCCCCACGCTGGCCCGGGCGGCGCGGGCGAGGGCGGGGCCGAGCACGACCGGCGGGATGGCCGTGCCGGCGTCTGCGGCGGTATGTGCGGTGGTGAACCAGTGGCCCGCGCTCAACCGGTAGGAGTAGAGGGGATGCGCACCCAGGCCCCACGCCACATACGTCTGCCCGTTGTACTGCACGGAACTGGTCTCGACGGGCTCGGCTCCCGTGATGCCGGGCGTGGTGGCGGCGACGGCGAGCGCCTGGCTGCCGAACGGCCGCGCGCCGCGGGTCGATGCCACCCCGACGCCGATGCTGAAGTGCAGCTTGCCGATGGTCTGGCTGATGACGGCGGTTATCGACTGGCCGAGGGCAAGGAAGGCGATCGCGAGCCCGGCCGCCACCGCGACCTGCGCGATCGTGGCCGCGCTGCGGCGTTTTTGCCGCAGCGCGTTGCGGACTCCCATCCGCACGCTGCCGGGCACCCCGGCCCCGGCCAGCAGGCCGCTGCGCGCGACCAGGCGGTCGAGCCAGCCGGAGCCGTAACCGCTGGTGACCGCGCGGGCCAGGGTCTCGGCCACGGGCTGACCCAGCGCGCGGCGCAGCGCGGGCACCGACGCGGCGACGGCGAGCGCCGGGCCGAGCACGAGGCTGGCCACGACCACTGGGACCGAGATGGCGAAGCCGAACGACACGTCGATGAGCTTCACGGCGAAGTAGCCGGCCAGCAGGTAGGCGATGGCGATGCCGAGAATGCTGCCGAGCACCGCGGCCGCCGCGCCTAGCATCGCCGCGGTGCGCACCGTGATGCCGGCGATCTGCCGCCGCCGGCCGCCGAGCGTCTTGAGGATGGCGATCTCGCTGGCCTGCTCGGCGACGAGGGTGTTCATCGTGGCGGAGATGAGGAACAGGGCGGAGGCGAACGCGAGGATCGTGATGATGTACAACAGCGCCATGATCTGGTTGAACCCGGACTGCCCGGGCCACTGGCCGGGGGCCCGGACGGCGGGCAGCGCCGTGATCGGGTCCGCTCCGGTCTGCGCGGTCAGGTAGGCCCGCACCTCCGCGACCACCCGGGACTGCGCGGCCGCGGCGTCGTGGGTGAGCCGGAACCCCAGGTAGTTGTACCCGCGGACGCCGCGCAGCGCCTGCACCGTGGCCGTCTGGGCGTAGAAGACCGGCGTGGTCGAGCCGTTCGCGCCGGGGGTCGCGGCCAAGTTCATCCCGGTACCGCTGACCCGCAGCCGTACCAGCCTGCCGCCGGCGGCCCGCACGTCGATCGTGCCGCCGCTGGGGATGGCGAAGCCGGTGGCCCGGGCGTTGCCCGCGTCGGCCAGCACCTCACCCGGCCCCGGCATCTGGCCGGTGAACAGCGCCACGGTGTTGACCGGGGCGGACGCCAGTGCCGTGCCGGCGAGCTCGACGTCCTGGGGGCCGGCGGCGGATGCCGCCGTGGTGGCGTAGCCCACGGCCGGGCTGACCGCGGCGACGCCCGGCAGGCGGCCCAGTGCGCCGAGCTGTGCCGGGCTCAGGTCAAGGGTGCTGGTGAATATCCCGACGTCATACAGGTGGCTGCCCGCGATCTGGCGGTTCATGGCCGCGTTCAGCAGGGCCGGCACGGCCAGGAAGCCCAGGCTCGCGATCGCGATGCTCAGCGTGCACACCGCCAGCAACGTGCGCGGGCGGTGCCGGGTCAGGTCTCCCCAGGCCTTGCGGTTCAGCGTGCTCATGGTCACCGGCCCGTGTCGCCGACGATCAGGCCATCGCGGACGGACACGATCCGGGAGGCCAGCCCAGCGAGAGCCTGGTCGTGCGTGACGTACACCACCGTGGTCCCGTTCCCGTTCAGGCCCTTGAGGAGCTCGAACATGTCCCGCGCCAGCGCCGTGTCGAGGTTGCCCGTGGGCTCGTCACCGAGCAGGATCGGCGGTCCGCACGCCATCGCCCGGGCGATGGCGACGCGCTGCTGCTCCCCGCCGGATAGCTCCAGCGGCAGCCGGTCGCCGCGGTCGCCGAGCCCGACCGTGGCGAGGTGGCGGCTTGCCACGGCCTTGCGCTCGCGGACCGGGCCAAAACGGGCGAGGTCCAGCGGAAGGGTGGCGTTTTCCACGGCGGTGAGGGTGGGCATCAGCTGGAAGAACTGGAAGACGATACCGATGGTGTGACCGCGCCAGACGGCGAGCTGCTCCTCGGTCATCTGGTCCAGGCGGCTGCCGTGGACCGTCACCGTGCCGGCCGTGGGCCGGTCGATGCCCGCGATGAGGTTGATGATGGTCGTCTTGCCACTGCCCGACGGGCCGGTGATCGCCACCATCTCGCCCGCCGCGATGGACAGGTCCACGCCGCTCAGCGCGCGGAACGCCACCCGCCCGCTGCGGTAAGTCTTCTCCACCCCGGCCAGCTCGACGATGGCCGGGGCGGCCGCGATGCCGGTCACCGTGTCCGCCCCGTTCCCAGTAGGTAATCGGGACCGGTGGCGGGCCCCGTCGCGCCGGCGAGCCGGCCGTCGTTCAGGAACACCACGCGGTCCGCCCAAGCGGCGTGCCGGACGTTGTGGGTGGCGAGCACGATCGCGCAGCCCGCCGCGCACCGCTGGCGCAGCAGGCCCATCACCGATTCGCCGGTGAGCGCGTCGACGGCACCGGTCGGCTCGTCGGCCAGCAGCAGCGACCGGCCCCCCGCGACCGCCCGGGCGATCGCTACCTGCTGCTGTTCACCCCCGGATAGCTGGCCGGGGAACCGGTCCCCGACGGCGGCTAGGCCAAGGGAGTCCAGCAGGCCACGCGCGGCCGCCATCGCCGCCTTCGGCCGGACGCCGTCCAGCTCCAGTGCGAGTGCCACGTTCTCGGCGGCGGTCAGCGACGCGAGCAGGTTGGCTTCCTGGAAGACGAAGCCGATCTCCCGCCGCAGCGCTTCCGCGAGCCCGGCCTCGTCCAGGACGGCCAGGTCGCGGCCTGTCAGCCGGACCCGGCCGGAGGTCGGCCGGTCCAGCCCGCCCGCCAGCCGCAGCAGGGTCGACTTGCCCGAACCGCTGGGCCCCATGACGGCCACGAACTCGCCGACGCTGACCCGCAGCGACACATCGTCCAGTGCGACCACGCGCAGGCGCCCGGACCCGAAGACCCGCCCCGCCCCGTCTATGTCGAGGACCACCATCAGCTGCTCCGTTCCACCGCTCGCTCGGCTGGATTTTCCGGATGCCGCCGGGCGATGCCCGCCGCGATGTTCTCTCTCGCGAGCCGCGCCTCGCACATATCGAGCCAGCGCGCCTCGGCCTCGGCCTGGAAGACCAGCGCGTCAAGCATCAGCAGCCAGGCCAGGTCCCCGGCGGACTCGGCGGCGGCCTTCAGCCGGGTAATGTCCTGCAGCGCCCGCACCGTCGCCACCCGCTGCCGCTGCACGACCGCGGCGACATCCGCCGCGCCCGACCGCATCGCGAATACCAGCTTGATCGCCAGCTCCTGGCGGGGAACCACCTCGCGCGGCACCGGCGTCTCGAACCACGAGCCCAGCTCATCCCGCCCGGCGTCGGTGATCTCGTAGACCTTCTGGCCGTCGGCATCGGCCTCGGCGGTAACCAGACCGTCTCGCTCCAGGCGCCCCAGGGTGGTGTACACCTGACCGACGTTCAGCGGCCAGACACCCCCCGTCGCGGCCTCGAACTCAGTCTTCAGCCCGTAGCCGTGCGTTGGCCCGGCGGACAGCAACGCCAGAAGGCTGTGACGAACCGGCACCGGCACCTCCATACCAAGTATTGCATACTGAGTATGGCGCCTCGGCGTATGCGGGTCAACGGCCTTCCAGCCCGCCCATCTGGACCGCATCATCGCCGAGACCGGGATCGTGCCGGCTGTCAACCAGTTCGAGCTGCACCCGTACTTCGCCAACGACGCCGCGCGCGCGGCGACAAGACGTAAATGGGATCGCGGTGGAGGCCCACAGTCCCCTCGGACACAACGGCAAGCCCCTCACCGATTCGACTTCAAACTGTCCGCTGAGGAAATCCCAACAATCGACGCACTCGACAAAGAAGAAAGCGGCCGCTCCGGACCAACCCAGACACCTACGAGGGGATCTGACCCGCGTCCAACTCGCTCGCGCGTCGCCCACAGCTCCTGGCAGCGGGCCTACC
>JAOPYP010000094.1 GCA_025964635.1 Actinomycetes bacterium
CCCGCCGGCAGCGCGGTGCCCTCCACGCTGACCCCGCGGGAGCGGGAGATCGCCGCGCTGATCGCCCGGGGCCTGAGCAACCGGGCCATCGCCGACGAGCTGGTCATCAGCCAGGCCACCGTCGCCCGGCACGTGGCCAACATGCTGATCAAGCTGGGTTTCACCTCCCGCGCGCAGATCGCGGCGTGGGTCGCGCGGCAGCCCAGGCCGGACGCCTGAACAATTCGTCCTACATACCCATCCGCCGGGCCCGCAGCTACGAAATACACACGGCACTGCATAGTTCGGCGCATGTGGACCCCACCCGTACATACGTAGGGTCATCTGCAGAGTTCCGGTGAGTCCCGTGCGGCATGGGGGCCCGCGCAAGGCTTACCGGGACTGCCGGACGCAGAGCCAAGGCTCCTCCGGCCGTCAGGAGGGGGATGGCCGGAGGAGCCTGGGAAGAAGGGCACGTATGACGGTGACGGACATGCCCGCCCCTCACATGACCGTGACCCAGCGGCTGGTGGACCGGTCGTCGGCCCGGGGGGAGCATCCCGCCCTGGTGGGGGGGACAGCCGCGTGGCCGGGGGGGACACTCAGCCACGTGGACCTGGCCGTGATCCTGCAGACCGCGGCGGCCGGGCTGGCCTGGCGCGGGCTGCGGGCCCGGGACGTGGTCGGGGTGTACGTCCCCGACGCGGTGAGCTACGTGCTGGCCGTGCACGCCATCAGGGCGGCCGGGGGGGTACCGTCCCCGATCGGCGCGGCCAGCACGATAGCCATGATGGCTGAGCAGCTCACCGACTGCGGCGCCCGGCTGCTCGTGACCGCGGACCCGCTGGTACCCGCCGCGCTGAGCGCGGCGGACGGCTCGTGGGTGCGGCAGGTCATCTCCTTCGACGAGGCGCCGGGCACCGTGCCGTTCTGGTCGCTGCTGTCCCGGGGGCTGCAGCCGCCGGTGAGCGCAGGCCCGGAGGACCTGGGCCTGGTGCCGTATGTGGCCCGGCCGGGCGGCGGGCTGCGGGCGACTCCGGTGACTCACGCCCAGCTCGCCGCCGAGCTCAGCCAGCTGGCCGCTCCCGCGCCGGTGACCGCCCACGACGTGGTACTGGCCGCGCCGCCGGACGGCTGTGCCCGCGAGTACACGGTCCTGCTCGACCTGGCCCTGCTTCAGGGCGCGACGGTGGTGGCCGCGCCGGCCGACGCCCTGCCCGACGCCGCCCGGCGGCACGGCGGAACCGCCGCCATCGTGCCTGCGGGCGCGGCCATGCCGGCCGGGCTGCCGGTGCGCCCGGTCACCGCGGCGTGCTGACCGCCTCGTTGTCCGCCGGGGCCGGCCGGCTCCCGGCCTGCTGAGCGGGCCTGGCCCGGCTGGTCAGCAGGATCACCAGCAGCACGCACACGTCGAAGATGGCGGCCACCGTAAAGGCGGCGGACATGCCGTGCACGAGCAGCTGGTGGGCGGCGCCCGCGCGGCTCACCCCGGGCGCCAGGTGCCGGGCCGCGTCCCGGTAGGCGGTGCCGAACACCGTGACCAGGATGGCCAGCCCGAGTGACCCGCCGACCTGCTGCATGACGTTCACCATGCTGGAGGCCGCCCCCGAGTCCCCGGGCGCCACCCCGGCCAGCGACACCATGGTGAGCGGGACGAACACGATGCCCATCCCGGCTCCGATGAGCAGCATCGGCCCCAGGACACCGCCCAGGTACGTGCTCTGCCCGGACACCTGGGCCAGCCACGCCATCCCGCCGATCACCGGCAGCATGCCCGCCACCATCAGCCGGGTGGGGCCAAACCGGGGCAGCAGCCGCGGCGCCGCCCGGGACACCCCGAACACGGTGAGGGTCATGGGCAGGAACGCGAACCCCGCGGCGAGCGGGCTGAACCCCAGGATGTCCTGGACGAACTGGGTCAGGAAGAAGAACATCCCGAACATCCCCGCCACCAGCAGGAGCCGGGCCAGGTAGGAGCCGGACCGGGCGGGGCTGGCGAACAGCCGCAGCGGCGTGATCGGCTGGCGGGCCCGGGACTCGGTGACCAGGAACGCGCCGAGCATGACCGCGGCCACCGCGAACGCGGCCAGCGTGAGGCGGTCACTCCATCCGTCGGACGCGGCCCGGATGAACGCGTAGACGAGTGCAGTCATCCCCGTGATGGAGGTGACCGCCCCGGTCAGGTCGAACCGGCCGGGCTGGCGCGGTGACTCGGTGATGAACAACGGGGTCACCGCCAGCACGGCGATGCCGACCGGGACATTGATGAACAGCACCCAGCGCCAGGACACCCACTCGGTGATGACGCCCCCCAGGACCAGTCCGAGCGAGGCACCGCCCATGGCCACGGCCGAGTAGATGCTGAGCGCCCGGGTCCGCTCGCGGCCTTCCGGGAAGCTCCCCACGACCAGGGCCAGCACGGCGGGTGAGGCCAGCGCGCCCCCGACTCCCTGCAGGGCGCGGGCCGTGAGCAGCCACCAGGACGTGGTGGCCAGGCCGCCGGCCAGCGAGGACGCGGTGAACAGGGCGATCCCGGCCAGGAACATCCGGCGCCGGCCCAGGATGTCGCCCGCCCGGCCGCCGAGCAGCAGCAGGCCGCCGAACGTGAGCGTGTAGGCGTTCAGCACCCAGGACAGGCTGGCCGCTGAGAAGTGCAGGCCGGACTGGATGTGCGGCAGCGCGATGTTCACCACGGTCATGTCAAGGATGATCATGAGCTGCGCGGAGAGCATGACGATCAGGGCGATACCGGGACGGCCGCGGGTGCGGGACGCACCCGGGCGGCGCAGCGCCACCGCGGGTGACGCGGGAGAGGAAGAAGGCACAGTTGTCTCCTGGAAGTGGAGTCCTGAGACGATCAGAGGTAGTCTGCGGATTATGCGGAGACCGACTCCGATTACTATACGGAGGACGGCTCCGCTTAGCAAGCTGATTAACGGCCTGACGGCGGGCCCGGGTAAGGCAGAGGGGTTCGGATGAGCGCGACCAGCCCTCCAGCGGGGGCGATGCGGGCCGATGCGCGGCGCAACCGCCAGCGGCTGATCGAGGCCGCCCTGGCGGCATTCGCCGAGCACGGGGCCGACGACGCGTCCCTCGACGAGATCGCCCGCCGGGCCGGGGTCGGGATCGGCACCCTGTACCGGCATTTCCCCACCCGCCAGGCGCTGGTCGAGGCCGTCTACCGCAGCCAGGTCGAGGCGCTGTGCACCCGGGCCCGGGAATACACGGGCGCGGCCGGCGGCAGCTCGGCCAGCGAGGCGCTGGCCCGCTGGCTGGAGGCGCTGGTCGCCTTCGCGTCGACCAAGCGGAACCTGACCATCTCGATGATGTCCTCGCTGGGCGGCAAGAACGCCGAGGTGGTCAGCTCGTGCAGCGCGATGGTCCGGGAGGCCGTGGTCCCGCTGCTGGCCCGGGCCCAGCAGGCCGGGGAGATACGCCCGGACGTGGACGTGGCGGACCTGCTGAAGATGTCCCACGCGATCTCGGTCGCCTGCGAGTACCCGTCCGCCCATACCGACCAGGCCCAGCGGCTGCTCACCGTGATGCTCGACGGGCTGCGCAGCGGGGCCGCACCCGCCGGCGGGTAGTCAGCCGGCGCCCCTGCTCCCGGGGAGGGTGCCGTCCGGGTGGGCCTCCCGGGCGCCGTCCGGATGGGCGCCGTCCAGCGCGGATCCCTCGGGGTCGCCGCTGTCCGGCCCGGCGCTGCCCTGCCCGGAGTGCTCCAGGTCCGGGACGCGGTTCTCGTACGGGGTGCTGAGCACGATCGTGGTCCGCGTCGACACTCCCGCGCTGGCCCGGATCTGCTGCAGCAGGTCTTCCAGGGCCAACGGCGAGGCCACCCGGACCTTGAGGATGTAGTTCTCGTCGCCCGCCACGCTGTGGCAGGCCTCGATGGCCGGCAGGTGGGCCAGCCGTTCCGGGGCGTCGTCCGGGGCCGCCGGGTCGAACGGCTTGATGGAGATGAACGCGGTCAGCGGCAGGCCCGCCCCGGCGGGGTCGACCATGGCGGCATACCCCTTGATTACCCCGCGCCGTTCCAGCCGGCGCACCCGCTGGTGCGTTGCTGATACCGAGAGCCCGGTCTGCCGGGACAGCTCGGTGAAGCTGATCCGGCCGTCGCGGCACAGCAGCGAGACGATCTGGCGGTCGATGTCTTCCACCCCCGTTACGGTATTCCGCCTCCGGTCACCTGCGCCTCTTTGATCGTAACGGCCTGATAACGGGGTTTACGCTCAGGTAACAGCATGTGACGCCGGTCTTAACCCGGGCGGGTAAGCCGGATACGCTGCGCCGCAGTAGGGGAAACCAGGCGACAGGCGGAACCGCGCTCACCGCGGCCCCTGGAGTCCCGGTAACCCCTGGTGCGGTACCGCAGTGGAGCGGTGCCCTGGAAGCGATGGAGCGCGCCGATGGCCGAAATCTCCCTTGACCAGGTGAACAAGGTCTACCCAGGCGGGGTCAAGGGGGTGGACGACCTGAACCTTGAGATCAAGGACGGGGAGTTCATGGTCCTCGTCGGCCCGTCCGGCTGCGGGAAGACCACCGCGCTGCGGTCGATCGCCGGCCTGGAGGAGATCAGCTCAGGCACGATCACCATCGGCGGCCGGGTAGTGAACGACCTGCCGCCCAAGGACCGGGACATCGCGATGGTCTTCCAGAACTACGCGCTCTACCCGCACATGACCGTCGAGCAGAACCTGGCCTTCGGGCTCCAGCAGCGGAAGACCCCCAAGGACGAGATCAAGCGCCGGGTGACCGAGGTGGCCAAGATGCTGGGCCTGGACCAGTACCTCAAGCGCAAGCCCGCCGCGCTGTCCGGCGGCCAGCGCCAGCGGGTCGCCATGGGCCGGGCCATCGTCCGGGAGCCGCAGGCGTTCCTCATGGACGAGCCGCTGTCCAACCTGGATGCCAAGCTGCGGGTGTCGATGCGGGCCTCGCTCACCCAGCTGCACGAGCGGCTCGGCGTCACCACCGTGTACGTCACCCACGACCAGGTCGAGGCCATGACGCTCGGGCACCGGGTGTGCGTGATGCGGGAAGGGCGGCTCCAGCAGGTCGACACGCCGCAGACCCTGTTCGATTCCCCGGTGAACCTGTTCGTGGCGGGCTTCATCGGCTCGCCCGCGATGAACATGATCGCGGCGGACCTCGTCCGCGACGACGGGCCGGCGGTCACCTTCGCCGGCCACCGGCTGCCGCTCCCCGCCTCCCTCATCGACGCCAAGCCGGGCCTTGACTCCTACTTCGGCCGCGAGGTGATCCTCGGCATCCGGCCCTCGGACTTCGAGGACGCGCAGCTCGCCGACAGCAGCTGGGCGCGGATGTCGGCCAGGGCCAACGTGACGGAGGAGCTGGGCAGCGAGATCCACGTGATCTTCTCGCTCGACGCCGCGCCGGTGAAGCACGACACGATCAGCGATATCGCGGGCGACGGGGACGATGAGGACGCCGCGGTCGTCATCGCCGAAGGCAAGTCGCTGTGGACGGCCCGGGTGGCGGCACGCAGCCACGTGCGGTCCGGGCAGCCGGTCGAGCTGGCCGTGGACACCTCGAACCTGCAGTTCTTCGACCCGGTCAGCGCCCTGTCCATCGGGCACCCGGCGGCGGCCGAGGTGGTCAGCGCCGGCGAGGCGGCGAACGCCTGAGCGGCCCGGCAGGCCGGGTGGCTGAGCCCCCGGGGCGGCACGCCCGGGGCTCAGCCACCGCCGACCACGACCAGCTCGCGGGTGACGTGGTTCAGCCGTTCGTGTCCCCGCCCGGTGCAGACCACGATGTCCTCGATCCTGGCCCCGTGCGGGCCCGGGTAGATCCCGGGCTCGACGGAGAAGGCCATGCCGGGCTCCAGCGGCTCGGTGTTGCCCGCCACGATGTACGGGTCCTCGTGGGTCTCCAGCCCGATCCCGTGCCCCGTCCGGTGCACGAACTCGGGCCCGTATCCCGCCTCGGTGATCGGCACGCGGGCGGCGGCGTCGACGGCCTCGGCGGTAACGCCGGGCCGCACTGCCGCGCACGCTGCTTCCTGGGCGTCCCGCAGCACCTCGTAGTAGCGGAGGAACTCCCCGGGCGGGCGGCCGATCGCGTAGACCCGGGTGCAGTCGGAGCAGTACCCGCTGGGCATGGTGCCGCCGATGTCCACCACCACGGCGTCGCCAGGCTGGAGCACCCGGCCGGACGGCTCGTGATGCGGGCTGGCCGCGTTCGGCCCCGACGCGACGATCACGAAATCGGCGCGCACGTGGCCTTCCCCGCTGATCGCGGCGGCGACGTCCGCCGCGACCTCCAGCTCGGTCCGGCCCGGCCGCAGCCAGCCCGGCACCGCGGCGTGCACCCGGTCGATGGCCGCCCCGGCCTCGCGGAGCGCGGCCACCTCGGCGGCACTCTTGCGCGACCGCATCCCGCGCAGGGCGGCGCTGGCCAGGCCCTGCCGGGCCGCGGGCAGCGCGGCGCGGAAGCGGAGCACCATCATGGCCCACATCCGGTCGGCCAGGCCCACCGAGGCGACCACGCCGAGCCGGCGCGCGACCAGCGCATACGGGTCGTCCGTCTCGTCCCAGGGAATCATCTCCAGGCCGAAGCCCCCGGCGGGCGAGGCCTGCGCGGCGGGCAGCTCCAGCCGCGGCACCACCAGGAACGGGTCCCCGTTCGCGGGCAGCGCGAGGCAGGTCAGCCGCTCCAGCTGCTGGGCGTCGTAGCCGGTCACGTAGCGGAGATCCGGGCCCGGGGTGAGCAGCAGCGCGCCCAGTCCCGCCGCCCCGGCGGCGTCCGCCGCCTGCCGCAGCCGCTCCGCTGGATATAGTTCTGTCAGGGCGGCGACGGCGTGCGCGCTACCCACGGAAACCGCCTGGTCCATCCGGGGGAAATGCATGCCAGGTCTGCATGGGGGCCATCTAACCACGGGGTGTTCGTTGCTTTTGCCGGTGCACCACCGCCCGGTCCGGGCGGCAGCCTGTCCCTATCTAGACAGGAGTGCCCCCCATGCCTCACTCTTGGTGTACCTCAGCTCACGATTTGAACGGCGATGACTCCAGAGATCGTTAGTTCCCCGGCTCCTCTCGAGCCAGGCGCGGCGGCGGGGCTCAGCCGTGAGGCCGCCCAGTCAGCGTTCGCGGCCGCGTCCGGCCCGTTCACGCTCCGCCCCCGTAACAGTGAGCGGGCCCCCGGTGACCCGACCGCGCTGGCCGCGGCATTACTGCAGGAACGCCACGTCACCCTGGAGCTGCAGCGCGCCATCCTGCCGTTGCACGAGACCCCGTTCGACCTGCCCGGCCTCCGCGCGGTCGTCCGCTACCTGCCCGCGTCCGCGGACAGCCGGGTCGGCGGCGACTGGTACATCACGGCCGAGATGCCGCCCGGGGATGTGCTGCTCGCCATCGGCGACGTGGCCGGCCACGGCCTGGACGCGGCGGCGGGCATGGCCCGGCTGCGCGGTGCGCTCGCCGGGCTGGCCATCACCGGCGCGCCGCCGGAGCGCCTGGTGGGCTGGCTGAACGACCTGGTGCATCACGTGGCCCCGGAACACACCGCCTCGGTGGTGGCCGGGTACTTCGACCCTCCCAGCCGCCGGCTCACCTGGGCCCAGGCCGGCCACCCGCCGCCGCTGCTGGTCCGCGGGCCCACCGCCCGGCCCCTGGGGCAGCCAGCCGGGATCCTGCTCGGCGCGGGGCGGGACGAGTACGACGCGATGACCGTGACCCTGGAGGCCGGCGACGTCCTGCTGCTCTACAGCGACGGCCTGGTGGAGCGCCGGGACCGGCCCCTGGATGAGGG
>JAOPYP010000121.1 GCA_025964635.1 Actinomycetes bacterium
GTGCCCGCCCCGACCAGCACCGGCGCGATGTGCATCTGCATCTCGTCGGCCAGCCCCTCAGCCAGGAACTGCTGGATGAGGCGAGCGCCGCCGCCCACCGACACGGCCTGGTCACCCGCGGCCTCCCGGGCCAGCTCGAGCGCGGCGCGGATTCCGCCGGTCACGAAGGTGTAGCTGGACTTCCCCACGGTCCGGACCGGGTGCGGGCGGCTGGTAACCACGAACACGGGCAGGTCGAACACGGACTCCTCGCCCCAGCCGCCGACCACGTCGTACATGCGCCGGCCCACGATGATCGCCCCGGCGGCCGCGAAGGTCTCGTCGAGCACCTCGCGGTCGACACCCGACGACTGGAACCGGGGACCGTCACGGTAGGTCCAGGGGCCGCCCATCACCCAGTTGTGGATCGGCTCGCCACCCTCCCCGAGCCCCCGGCCCAGGCCGTCATCGGGGCCGGCCACGAATCCGTCCAGGGACATTGAGATGTCCACCACGACCTTGGCCATGTTGGTGCGCCTCCTCGTTCAGGGCTGGTCTCGTCACCATCGCCTCAGCAGTCAGACTCCCGGCCGCCCGCCGACTCATCGCTGCCCGCCCGCTGCCGGTACGCGGTGGCCTCGCCGGGCCTGGCCGTCCGCGGCAGCATCCGCCGGGCTGGGATCACCGGCCTGACCGCGGTCAGGAACGCCTGATGGTGGCCAGCCAGGCCTGTGCTTCCGACGCGCCCAGGAAGCTGACCGCGAACGTCTCGGCGGTAATACTGGCGATGTCCCAGCCGTCGCGGAACGCGGAGTTCAGCTCGTCCTGGGTGATCCGGCGCGGCCCCATCGTGCCCGGCTGCCTATCGCTGAAGCACATCAGGTAGCAGGTCGCGCCCGGCGGCATCACCGAGGCCAGGCTGGCCACGTAGCGGGCCCGGTCCGCGTCGTCGAACACGTGGAACACGCCGCTGTCCACCACCGTGTCGAACGTCAGGCCCAGCTGGCCGAGGTCCAGCACATCGGCGACCTCGAACCGGGCCGCGCTGCCGCGCTCGGCTGCCTTCTGGCGGGCCTTGCCGATGGCGGTCGGCGCGACGTCCACGCCCAGGGCGTCGGCGCCGTGCGCCGCCGCCATCATGGTGTTCTCCCCGGTTCCGCAGCCCGCGTCGAGGAGCCGGCCGCGGAGCAGGCCCTGGTCCGCCAGGCGGGTGAACACCGGCTGCGGGCGGCCGATGTCCCACGGGGGCGGCAGGTCCGCCACGTACGCGGCGTCCCACCCCGGCTGAGTCGTCATCCTGTCTCCCCCGTCCGCCCGTGACCATGTCGGCCGTTACCATGTCCGCCCGCGGCCACGTCCGCCCGCGGCCTGTCCGGGCTGGTCAGCCCCAGATCTTGCTGGCCGTCCCGGCGACGAGCTCCAGTTTGCGCCGCTCGTCGTCTACCGTCAGGTGGTTTCCGCCGGCGGTCGACGCGAAACCGCACTGCGGGCTGAGACCCAGGTCGGCGAGGGGAACGTACCGGGACGCCGCCTCGAGTAACCAGCCCGGGCGGAGCAGGCTGCCGACGTGCTCGGCGTGAACGTTCGTGGCCATCAGGTGCCCTCCGGGATGGTCGCGACGGTCCCCCGCCCCAACTGTGCCCCCCCGGCTGGTCCCTCAAGCCCCGGCGTCATGCCAGCCCTCAGCTCCCCGTGGTTACCGGACCCGGCGCAGCACGCTGACCACCTTGCCGAGGATGGTGGCCTCATCGCCCTGGATGGGAGCGAACGTCGGGTTGTGCGGGATCAGCCAGATGTGGCCATCGGACATCCGGTAGCTCTTGACTGTGGCCTCCCCGTCGATCATGGCCGCGATGATCTCGCCGTTCTCGGCCACCTGCTGCTCGCGGACGACCACCCAGTCCCCGTCGGCGATGGCCGCGCCGATCATGGATTCGCCGACCACCTTGAGCAGGAACAGGTCTCCCTCGCCCACCAGCTGCTTGGGCAGCGGGAAGACGTCCTCGACGGACTGCCTGGCGTCTTTCGGGTACCCCGCGGCGATCTCCCCGACCAGCTGTACGTAGGCCGCGTTCGGGGCGCCCACCGTGCGCGGCGTCTCAGCCCCCCGGGTGGTCCCGGTCCCGCGGGGGTCACGGGCCTTCCTGGCCTCCCGGGACCTGGTGGCGCGGATCGCCCCGGTCGCCTGGCGGGGTTCGATGACCTCGATGACCGGGTGGCCCGGCGCCAGCACCACGGAGGTCCGCGCCCGCCCGGCTGAGGTAGCTCTCAGCCATCCCTTCTGCCGCAGCACCGTGAGGTGGTGCTGCACGCCAGACGGGCCCAGCCCGACCGCCCGGCCGATGTCCCGCACGCTCGGCCCATAGTGGTGCTCCCGCCGGAACCCCTCGATGGCGTGGAGCACGTCGCGCTGGCGCGACGTGAGATCGCGGTCGGGGTGCGGTTCACCCGGCCCGTGAACCTGCGTGTCGCCGCTCGTGCTGCTCATCAGACCTCCGCCTGGGCGGTGTGCGTGCTGCGACGCTAGCAGCCCTGACATCGTTTGTCGAATAGAATTTCGATCAACACTCTCTCACGGAAAGCGTGGCCGATCCGGCGTTCTAAGGCTAGCCATCCTGGCCCCGGATGCCAGCCCCAGGCCCGGACCGGTTACTCGCTGCGCAGGACCTGCCCGGCGTGCAGCCGCGCGGCGCGCCGCTGCGGCCAGGCGGCCAGCGCGTTCGCGGCCAGGAGGGCGGCCGGGCCGATCAGGAGCAGGGCCAGCAGGGCCACCGGCGGGTGGTACGCCAGGGGGGTGAAACCGGCCACCGTGCGCCAGATGGCGCGGCCGAGCGCGATGCCCAGTGGCACCCCGAACAGCAGGCCGACCGCGGCCAGCAGGCTGGCCTGCGTCGTGACCACCAGCCGCGCCTGCCGCCGGGTGATCCCGAGCGCACGGAGCACGGCCAGATCGTGACGCCGGCGGCGGACGGCAATGGACAGGGCGTGGCCGACCGCGCTGACGGCCAGCAGGGCCAGGAACGCGCTCAGCGCGATGGGCAGCAGTTCCAGGTCCTTGATCTCCTGGACTTCCGCCATGGGAGCCGGTGGCGCGAACGTGAACGCCTTGCCACCGGGGATCGCCGCGGCTGCCGCGTTGAGCCGGCGCGCGACGGCCCGGACGTCCGCGCCCGGCCGCAGCGACACGGTCGCGGCGTGGAACTTGAACCCGTAGCGCGCGCCGCCGAAGATCCGGTTGTACCCGGCGGGAGTGAGCCAGGCCCCGTCCGCGTACCCGTTGTGCGGCCCCGGGGGAACGAAGCCGATGCCGGTGACCCGTACGGCCTTCGTGGTGGGGGTGCCGCCGGTGAGCCGGACCACGGAGCCCGGCTTCGCGTGCATCTGCTGCGCGGTGGTCGGGGCCAGCACGATCTCGTCCCGGCTGGCGGGCATCCGCCCGGCCGTGAGCACGACCGCCGGCCGCTTGCCGCCCACCGGGGCGTAGGTGAAGCTCTCGATCGAGACCTGGCCGGACTGCCCGCCGCCGATGCGGGCGTCATCGACCCCGGTCACGTCCCGGTCGGCGGCCACTGCGCGCAGCACGCGGCTGGCCGGCCCGAAGTCCTGCCCGTTGAAGCCGAGGAATGTCGTCAGCTGCCAGGTCTGCCCGAATCGGGCGGGGTGGCTGGCCGCATCGGAGACCCCGGCCGAGAAGGTGAAGGCCGCCAGCACTCCGAGCACGCCGGCGACCGCGCCCACGAGGGCCGACCGGACCGGCACGGTGGAGCGCCCCCGGCCGGGCTCGAGCGCGAACCGGGCTCCCACCACCAGGGCAACGGGGAAGTTCGCGGCGGCGGCGGCCGCCGCGACCACGGACCGGCGCTGGGCCGCCGGCCTCCGCCCGGCGGTCAGC
>JAOPYP010000171.1 GCA_025964635.1 Actinomycetes bacterium
CGGCCGTCCCCGGGCTCAGGCGGCCGTCCCCGGGCTCAGGCGGCCAGGCCGGCGTAGCGGCCGTTGTCCGCCAGCAGGCTGTCGTGCGTGCCGGACTCGATCACGTGCCCGTGATCCAGCACGACAATCTCGTCGGCGTTGCGCACGGTTGAGAGGCGGTGGGCGATGGTGATGGTGGTGCGGCCCACGGCCAGGTTGTCGAACGCGTGCTGGACGGCGCGCTCGGTCTCGGTGTCCAGGGCGCTGGTGGCCTCGTCCAGCACGAGCACGCGCGGGTCGCGCAGCAGGGTCCGGGCGATGGCCAGGCGCTGCTTCTCGCCGCCGGAGAAACGGTGCCCGCGGGAGCCGACCATGGTGTCGTAGCCGTCGGGCAGCCCGGCGATCAGGTCGTGGATCTGCGCGGCCCGGGCCGCGTCCTCGATCTCTGCGTCGGTCGCGTCCGGCCTGGCGTAGCGCAGGTTCTCCCGCACCGTGGTGTGCAGGAGGTAGGTCTCCTGGCTGACCACGCCCACGACCGCGGCCAGGTCGGTGAGCTTCATGTCGCGGATGTCGATGCCGTCGATGCTCACCACACCGCTGCCCGGGTCGTAGAGCCGGGCGATCAGCGCGGCGAGGGTCGTCTTGCCCGAGCCGGTCTCGCCGACCAGGGCCAGCGTGGTGCCGGCCGGGACGTCCAGGCCGATGCCGGTCAGGGCCGGCCGGCCGGCGCCGGGATAGGTGAAGCTGACGTCCTGGAGCCGGACGTGGCCGGTCATGACCTCCGGGACGATCTCCACCGGGTGGGCCGGGTCGTCCACCTCCACGGGCAGGTCCAGGTACTCGAAGATCCGCGCGAACAGGGCCAGCGAGCTGACCACGGACACGCCGGTGCTGAGCAGGCCGGTCAGCGGCCGGAAGAGGCTGTTCTGCAGGGTGGTGAAGGCGACCAGGGTGCCGATGGTCATCGCGCCCGCGGCGACCGGCAGGCCGGCGGCCAGGTAGATGACGGCCGGGACGGCCGCGAAGATGATGCTCATCGACGACATCCGCCAGCGCCCGGCCAGCTGGGAGCGGAGCTCCAGGTCGATCAGGCGGGCCGAGGAGGCCGTGAACCGCGCGACCAGCGACGGCCCGGTGCCCATCGTCTTGGCCAGCTGGACGCCGTTGATCGACAGTCCTTCCTCGATGGTGACGTTGAGGTTGGCCAGCTCACGCTGCTGCTCGGTGGTGATGGCCCGGCGCATCCGGGCGACCCTGCGGCTCAGGTAGATGGCGGGCGGCATCACGACCAGCGAGATGAGGGACAGCTTCCAGGACAGCGCGACCATGGCCACCGCCGTGGCGACCGCGGTGGTGAGGTTGGCGGCGACGGACGTCGCGGTCGAGGTGACCACGGATTCCATGCCGCCGACGTCGTTGGTGATGCGGGACTGGACCTCGCCGGTCCGGGTCCGGGTGAAGAAAGCAACCGACTGCCGCTGCAGGTGGCCGAAGACGCTGGTGCGCAGGCCGTGCATGACGTGCTGGCCGACCTTGGTGCTGATCCAGGTCTGGATCACGCCGAACGCGGAGGTGATGGCGGCGATGCCGATCATGCCGGCGACCAGCAGGATCAGCAGCCGCAGGTTCCGGTCCGGGAGGGCGGTGTCGATCACCGCGCGGAGCAGGAACGGTGAGGCCACGCTCACGATGGAGGAGGCCACGATGATGGCGGTGACGATCGTCAGCTGCCAGGTGTAGGGCCTGAAGAGCTGCCCGATGCGGCGCAGCGACACCTCGCGGGCCTGCGCCTTCTCTGCGGCCGTGACCGTTCTCGCCCCGCGGGACCGGCCGGGGCCGGGGTTGCGGGGGTTGCTGTTGCGGGGGTCCGTGTTCTGGGGGGTCGGGTCTGGGGACGCCAAGTGCTTGCTCGATTCTGTCGGGGGGAGGCTCACGCGGCAGGCGGAGCGCTCGGGGACCACGTATATGCTGAGGTTACCTCAATATGAGGGTTCAACGGTAACCGCTGGTACGCTATTCCCGTGATCCAGGGCAACGACACGGAGGGCTGGTCAGGTACCGGCCGCAGCGAGACGGCCAGGCATCCGGACGCCGGCGGCGAGCCGGGTACCGGCGGCGACGAGGCTGGCGGCGACGAGAATCTGGCGGACGCCTTCCGGTCCGTCGGGCGCCGGCTGCGCGAGACATCCCAGGAGACCCTGGCGCCCTGGGACATCAACCCTTCGCACTTCCGGGCCCTGCGGGTGCTGAACCACCACGGGGCCATGCGCCTGTCGGACCTGTCAGAGCACCTGCACATCGCGCCGCGCTCGGCCACCGAGGTGGTGGACGCGCTCGAAAGCCGGGGCCTGGTCGAACGGCGCCCCGATCCCGGCGACCGGCGGGCCATCCTGGCCGAGCTGACCGGGCCGGGCACCGACGTTCTCCGGGCGATCCGCGCGGCCCGCGGGACCGAGGCCGAACGGTTTTTTGGCCGGCTCAGCCCGGCCGACCGGGCCCACCTCGCCCGCATTCTCCGCGAACTCCAGAGTTGAGACGGGCGCCCGCATAGGTCAGCTGCGGGTCCGGCCCGAACGGATCATCTCGACCGCCTGCTGCACGCGCCGCTGCCGCGTCTCTTCCTTCTTCGCTTCCGTGACCCAGCGGGCGTATTCCTTGCGGTGGGTGAAGGCCATCCGCCCGAAGGACGCGCTGGCCTCCGGGTCGGCCGCCAGGGCCGCCGCGAGCGCCCCGGGCACCTCGACCTCGCGGGGACCCTCGTCAAGTTCGAGAGCCACCTCGACCTCGTCGCCCGCGCTGGCACCCGCATTCTGGCGGACCTCCCGGCTCAGGCCGACCAGGAATTCGCCCTTCATGCGGGCCACGCTGGTCCGCCAGGTGTAGCCATTGACGGTCGCGACCACGGGGAACCGCTTAGCCCCCTCACCCACCTCCGCGACCTGGGCATCGTCGAGCACCACGGCGGCGGCGGGGCCCCGGGGCTGCAGCTGCGTCGTGAACCGGATCACTCCCATCCGCCCATCCTGGCCCACCGGGACCAGCGGCGGCCACCCGGTTCCGGCCAGGTCCGATGAGCTGGATGGCATCAGGTCCGGGGTGCCACGCGGCTGCTCCTGAGCCGTCGTACCCTCGCGTTACGCTGGCGGACGTCATCGTGATCGAGGGGATCAACCATGGCCGGCAGCTTCGGCGTGAAACCCCTGGGCGAAGCGACGTGGCCGGACTTCGCCCGGCTGGTCGAGCGGCACAACGGCGTGTGGGGTGGCTGCTGGTGCATGGCCTTCCATCCCGAGGGTGTGGGACGCGGCAAGACCGCCGCCCAGAACCAGGCCGCGAAGGCGGGCCGGGTCCGCGAGGGCCAGGCCCACGCGGCCCTGGTGTACGACGGCGCCACGTGCGTGGGGTGGTGCCAGTTCGGGTCACCGGACGAGCTGCCCCGCATAAAGAACCAGCGTGATTACCGCAACGGCCTCACTGGGCTGCCCGATTGGCGGATCACCTGCTTCTTCGTCGATAAAACGTACCGTCGCCAGGGGGTCACATCCGCGGCCCTCAACGGGGCGCTGGACGAGATCGCCCGGCTCGGCGGAGGCATGGTCGAGAGCTACCCCGAGGACGTGGCGGGCCGGTCGGTATCGGGGTCCTTCCTGCACAGCGGGACGGTCTCGCTGTTCGAGCGGCACGGCTTCGAGCGGGCCCGGCGGATCGGGAAAAACCGCTGGGTCGTCACCAGGGTCGTGCGCGGGAACGGCCTTTAGGCGGCGGCATGCATCCGGCTCGAGGGAGGCGCTGGCGGCCACCGGGAGTCTTCAGGCCCGCCGGGGCGGCCCCTGCGCCGGGCCGAGGCAGGGTTACGGGTCCCACCGCCGTCCTTCTCTTGACAGTGGCGCTGGCCGCGGCATGGGATGAGGCCAGGAATGTGCCCGCCGGTCTCAAGGGAGAGGAGCCGGCGATGACCAACCTGGCCGGGATCGTGCAGGCGCAGGCAGCGGAGCAGGGGCAGGGAGAGCGGCCGGCCTTGCGGCAGGGCGGCCGGGGGCTGAGCTACGCCGAGCTCGCGCGGGGCAGCGGCCAGGCCGCGGCCCTGCTGCGCGAGGCGGGGATCGGGGCCGGTGACCGGGTCGCGCTCATGATGCCGAACGTGCTGGCGTTCCCGCTGCTGTTCTACGGCAGCCTGGCCGCGGGGGCCGTGGTCGTCCCGATGAACCCGCTGCTGAAGAGCCGGGAAGTCGCGCACTATCTGGGTGACTCAGGAGCGTCGGTCATTCTCGCCTGGGACGCGGCGGCCGGCGAGGCCGCCAAGGGAGCCGCCGACCTCGGCGTCCCGGTCATCCGGGTCACGGAGCCCGACGCCCGGAGCCTGCTCGCCGGCCGGCCACCGCTCGCGGGCTGGGCCGGGCGGGATGACGACGACGATGCCGTGATCCTGTACACCTCGGGAACCACCGGGGTCCCCAAAGGCGCCGAGCTGACCCACGCGAACCTGTTCCGCAACGCCGAGGTGACCGCGACGACGCTGCTGGCCACGGGCCCGGACGACGTGGTCATGGGGTGCCTGCCGCTGTTCCACTGCTTCGGCCTGACCTGCGGCCTGAACGCGGCCGTCATCGGCGGCGCCGCCCTGGCCCTGCTCCCCCGGTTTGACCCGGGCGCGGCCCTGGAGATGATCGGCCAGGAGAAGGTGACCATCTTCGAGGGCGTGCCGACCATGTACGCGGCCATGCTGCATCACCCGTCCCGCGCCCGCGCCGACGTGTCCTCGCTCCGGCTGTGCGTGTCCGGCGGGGCCGCCCTTCCGGTGGAGATCCTGCGCGGCTTCGAGGACGCGTTCGGCTGCACGATCCTCGAGGGCTACGGGCTGTCCGAGACGTCCCCGGTGGCGTCGTTCAACCACCCGGACCGCCCCCGCAAGCCGGGCTCGATCGGCATCCCGGTCGCGGGCGTGCAGATGCGCCTGGTGGACGACTCGGGAGCCGAGACGGCGGCCGGGGAGGTCGGCGAGGTGGCGATCCGGGGCCACAACATCATGAAGGGCTACTGGGCCAACCCGGACGCGACCGCGGCGGCGATCCCGGACGGCTGGTTCCGCTCGGGCGACCTGGCCCGGGTGGACGAGGACGGCTACTTCTTCATCGTCGACCGGAAGAAAGAGCTGGTCATCCGGGGCGGCTACAACGTCTACCCGCGGGAAATCGAGGAGGCCCTGTACGAGCACCCGGCCGTGGCCGAGGTCGCGGTGGTCGGGATCCCGCACGAGTCGCTCGGTGAGGAGGTAGGCGCCGCCGTGGCCCTCAAGCCCGGTGCCAGCGCCACCCCGGAGGAGCTGAGGGCCTTCGCCCGGGAACGGGTAGCCGCCTACAAGTACCCGCGGCGAGTCTGGCTGGTCGAGCAGCTGCCGAAGGGGCCGACCGGCAAGATCCTGCGGCGAGAGGTGCGGCCGCCCGCCGAGGACAGCCCCGCCACGACGGAGAGTTCGTGAGCCCGGCGGAGGCGGGCCGCCGC
>JAOPYP010000189.1 GCA_025964635.1 Actinomycetes bacterium
CGCTCCGAGCATCTACGACCTGCGCAACCTGTTCCAGGTCAACGTGGAGGAGGGCCGCCACCTGTGGGCAATGGTCTACCTGCTGCACGCCTACTTCGGACGTGAGGGGCGCGAGGAGGCCGAGCAGCTGCTCAAGCGCAACTCGGGCGACCTCGACGCCCCGCGCATCCTCGGCGCCTTCAACGAAGAGACCACCGACTGGCTCCAGTTCTTCATGTTCACCTACTTCACCGACCGTGACGGGAAGTACCAGCTCGGGACGCTCAAGGAGTCGGCCTTCGACCCCCTGGCCCGCACTGCTGAGTTCATGCTCAAGGAGGAGGCCCACCACATGATGGTCGGCACCTCCGGGATCTAGCGGGTGGTGGAGCGGTCCGCGCAGCTGATGGTCGAGAACGAGACCGACGATGCCGGGCCGCTGGGCGGGGTGCCGCTCAACGTCATCCAGAAGTACCTGAACTTCCACTACAGCGTCTCGCTCGACCTGTTCGGCGGGGAGACCTCCACGAACGTGGCCAACTACTACACCGCCGGCCTGAAGGGCCGGTGGCTGGAGGAGCGGCGCAAGGACGACCACCGGCTGGCCGACGACGCTTACCTGGTGGACGCGCTCACCGATGCCGGAAATGGCCAGCAGGCCATCGGCCAGACCGAGGTGGCCGCGCTGGTCGGCCTCAACACCGACCTGCGCCGGGAGTACATTTCCGACTGCCAGAGCGGCGTCACCCGGTGGAACCGGATCCTCGACGGCGCGGGCCTCCCACACCGCCTCAAGCTGCCGCACGTGGCGTTCAACCGCCGGGTCGGCGCGTTCGCTAGCGTGGAGGTGAGCCCGGATGGCGAGCTGCTGACGGCGGACGAGTGGGCGGAGCAGGAGGGGCGGTGGCTGCCCACCGACGTGGACAAGACCCACGTCAGGTCTTTGATGCAGCCGGTCCACGAGCGCGGCAAGATCGCCGCGTGGATCGCCCCGCCGCGCAACGGGATCAACGGCCAGCCGTTCGACTACGACTATGTCCACCTCGCCTAGGCCACCTGCTTGGGCCACCGTGGGTTAGAGCACACCGACACACGTCACCGCCCGACCAGAAAACGGAGGGCAGCAGCAATGCCGCAGCTGTTCAACGCGTGTGAGTACCTGCTGGACCGCCGGCTGGCCGCGGGCGACGGGCCGCGCACGGCGCTGGCCGGCCCGGCCGGGGACGTGAGCTACGCCGCGCTGCATGACCAGGTACGCCGAGTCTCTGCTTCGTTGCGGAAAATCGGGCTGCAGCCCGAGCAGCGGGTGCTGATGCTGATGGCCGACTCGCCGCAATTCGTGGTCATGTACCTGGCCGCGATGCGGATGGGTGCGATCCCGGTCCCGGTGTCCACGATGAGCCGCGCCGACGGCGTGGCCGAGCTGCTGCGGGACTCGCGGGCCCGGTTCCTCGCCGTGACCCGGGAGTTCGCGGCCACCGCCGTCGCGGCCGCGGCCGGGGCGCCCGAGCTCACCGGGATGCTGGCCGACGGGCCCCTGACCGGGGAGGCCCTGCCGGGCAGCCCCGTCCCGGTCCACCTGCTCGGTGAGCTGGCTGCCGGGCCGCCGGACGACGTGGTGTACCCGACCACGGCCGACTCGCCCGCGTTCTGGCTCTACACCTCGGGCACCACGGGGCAGCCCAAGGCGGCCATGCACCGGCACGCGTCCATCCAGGTGGTCTGCGAGACGTACGGCACCCAGGTGCTGGGGATCCGCCGCGACGACCGGTGCCTGTCCGCGGCCAAGGCGTTCTTCGCCTACGGGCTGGGCAACTCGCTGCTGTTCCCCCTGTCGGTCGGCGCATCCGCCGTCCTCGTGCCCGATCCGTCCCGCCCGGACCTGATCGCCGACGCGGCCCAGAAGTACGGCGCGACGCTTTTCTTCGCCGGGCCGACGTTCTTCGCCAACATGCTCCGGGGCAGCCTGCCCGCGGACGCGCTGGCCGGGGTGCGGCTGGCCGCCTCGGCCGGGGAGGCGCTCCCCGCGTCGCTCTACACCCGGTGGACCTCGCACTTCGGCGTGGACATCCTGGACGGCATCGGCATGACCGAGGTGCTGCACATCTTCCTGTCCAACCGGCCGGGCCAGGCCCGGGCAGGCACCACCGGGGTGGCCGTGCCCGGCTATGACCTGCGGGTGCTGGACGAGGCTGGGCACGAGGTGCCGCCCGGCATCCCCGGCACGCTGTTCGTCCGCGGCGACTCGGCCGCGACGGGGTACTGGTCCCGGTACGACGCGTCGCGCCAGGTGTTCCAGGGTGAGTGGCTGCGCACCGGCGACACCTACGTGCGCGACGCCGACGGCTATTACGCGTGCCTGGGGCGCACCGGCGACATGCTGAAAGCCAGCGGCATCTGGGTGTCCCCGGCCGAGGTCGAGGCCCAGCTGCTGGCCCACCCGGCGGTGGCCCAGGCCGTGGTGGTCGCCGCGCCGGACTCCGAGGGGCTGGAGAAGCCGGTAGCCTACGTCATCCTGGAGCCCGGCCAGGCGGCCACCGAGGACGAGCTGGTCGAGTTCTGCCGCCAGGCGCTGCCGTCGTTCAAGCGGCCGCGCAAGGTGGTGTTCGTGGGCGGCTACCCGACCACGGCGACCGGGAAGATCCGCCGGGTCGAGCTGCGCCGGATGGCCGCCACGGTGCTGGTCCCGGCGCCTGTGCCCGTGGAGCCCGTGCTGGGAGAAGCCGTGGTGCGGCCGGGGGAGCCCGTGCCCGGGGATACCGTGCTGCCGGGGGAGACTGGCTGATGCTGGACGGACGCCCGCTGGTCGACGTGCACCTGCACCCGCCCCGGCTGCCGACACTCAAGCCGTCGTGGCGGGAGTGGGCCCACGACTTCGGCGACCGCGCGGTGCTCGACCGGGTCTACGACGACGCGGGCACCATCGTGCCGGCCGAATTCGCCGCCCACCTGGCCGGGGAGGGCGTGGACATCGCGCTGCTGCTGTGCGAGTACAGTCCCAAGGCCACCGGGATCCAGCCCATCGAGGACCTGCTACCGATCACGGGGCACAGCCCCGACCATCTCAAGATCATCGCCAACCTCAACCCGCACCTGCACTACCCGGTGGACGAGGAGCTCGAACGCCAGCTGGGCCTGGGCGCGGTCGCGCTGAAGATCCACCCGGTGCACGCGGGCGCCGCGGTCAACG
>JAOPYP010000544.1 GCA_025964635.1 Actinomycetes bacterium
GTCCGCGCGGGCCTGCCAGGCGTCGCCGCCGCGGGTCCGCCGCACCGCGTGCGGGTGGCCGTCGGCGACCAGGTAGTGCGGGGCCGCCCGGGTCACGGTCGTGGTGACCAGGTCTCCCGGGCGCGGCGTGGTGTCACCCGGGGCGAAGTGCACCAGCCGGTTGTCCCGGGCGCGGCCGGACAGCCGGTGCGTGGCGCCGTCCTTGCGGCCCTCGCCCTCGGCCACCAGCACCTCCACCTCGCGGCCGGTGAACGCCTCGTTCTCGGCCAGCGAGACCTCCTCCACCAGGGAGGCGAGCCGCTGGTAACGCTCGGCGACCACCGCGGCGGTCACCTGCCCGTCCATCCCGGCGGCCGGGGTGCCCGGGCGCGGCGAGTACTGGAACGTGAACGCCCCGGCGAAGCGCGCCCGCCGGACCAGGTCGAGGGTGTCCTCGAAGTCCCGCTCGGTCTCGCCGGGGAAGCCCACGATGATGTCGGTCGTGATGGCGGCGTGCGGCATGGCCGTCCGGACCCGGTCCAGGATGGCCAGGTATTTCTCCCGCCGGTAGGCCCGGCGCATGGCCCGCAGCACCGCGTCGGAACCGGACTGCAGGGGCATGTGCAGCTGCGGCATCACGGTCGGCGTCTCGGCCATGGCGGCGATCACGTCGTCGGTGAAGTCCCGCGGGTGCGGCGAGGTGAAGCGCACCCGCTCCAGCCCGTCGATCCCGCCGCAGGCCCGCAGCAGCTTGCCGAACGCCAGCCGGTCGCCGAAACCCACGCCGTAGGAGTTCACGTTCTGCCCGAGCAGGGTGACCTCGAGGACGCCGTCCTCCGCCAGCGCCCGGACCTCGGCCAGCACGTCGCCCGGCCGCCGGTCCTCCTCCCGGCCCCGGAGGCTGGGGACGATGCAGAAAGTGCAGGTGTTGTTGCAGCCGACCGAGATGGCCACCCAGGCGGAGTAGCTCGACTCGCGGCGGGCCGGCAGGACCGAGGGGAACCGCTCCAGCGACTCGGCGATCTCCACCTGCGCGGCGTCCTGCACCCGCGCCCGCTCCAGCAGGGCGGGCAGCGACCCGATATTGTTCGTGCCGAACACGACATCGACCCAGGGCGCCCGCTCGGCGATGCCCGCCCGGTCCTTCTGGGCCAGGCAGCCGCCCACGGCGATCTGCATCCCCGGCCGGGACTGCTTGACCGGCAGCAGATGGCCGAGGTTGCCGTAGAGCCGGTTGTCGGCGTTCTCGCGGACCGCGCAGGTGTTGAATACGACCACGTCCGCGGGTTCCCCGCTGGGGGCGCGCTGATAACCAGCGTCTTCGAGCAGGCCAGCGAGCCGCTCGGAGTCGTGCATGTTCATCTGGCACCCGTAGGTGCGTATCTGATAGGTGCGGGAGGCGCTCATTTCGCATCCGAGGGTACGCGCACTGCGCAGCATGTCCGGAATCTCCCCGGGGAGTCCCCTGGCATGTCCGGAAATCTCCCGTGGCAGACCCGCGAATGGTAGACGATATCCCCCATGACAGACAGCGTTCCAGCTCCCCGAATCCCCTACGGCGCCTGGCCCTCCCCCATCACGGCGGCCGACGTGGCCAAGGGGCAGGTGCTGATCTCCTACCCCATGGTCACGGGCACGGACGTGTGGTGGCAGGAGAGCCGCCCGGACGAGGGTGGCCGGGTGACGGTGGTGTGCTGTGACGCGGCCGGCCAGCAGCGCGCCATGCTGCCCGTCCCCTGGAACGCGCGCAGCCGGGTGCATGAATACGGCGGGCGCGCTTACCTGCCGGTGCCCGGGCTCCCCGGGGATGGCACGAGCGGCGCCGCGGACCGGACGGCCGGCCGGGCGGGACGCGCCATTGTTTTTGCGAACTATGACGACCAGCGCCTGTATTTGGCGGCGGAGTACCTGGCGGCCGAGCCGGTGAATCCCCAGGGGAAGAATGCGGAGCCGGGGCCGGAGCCGGGGCCGGCCGTGGACGCGGCCGCCCCGGCCCCTTTGACCCCGCTGCCCGCGGACGACGCGCCGGCCGCGCTGCGCTTCGCGGACTTCATCCTGTCAGCGGATGGGCAGGAGGTGTGGTGTGTCCAGGAGCGGCACGAGGCCGGCAAGATCACCCGCAGCCTCGTCGCCGTGCCACTGGACGGCAGCGCCGCTGACGACCCCGCGGCTATCCGGGAACTGGTCAGCGGCCCGGATTTCTTTGCCTTCCCGACGTTGTCACCGGATGGGAGCCGGCTGGCCTGGATCTGCTGGAATCACCCGCGGATGCCCTGGGACGGGACTGAATTGCGGGTAGCCCAGATTTCCGGGGGGGTGCTGGGACGCGGGCGGCTGGTTAAGGGCGGAATGAGAGAGTCCGTGCTGGCGCCGGTGTGGCGGGACGAGACCAGCCTGTACGTGGTCTCGGACTGGCCCGGGTGGTGGAACGTGTACCAGGTGGGCCTGGTCGGCGAGCCGGCCCAGGCGCTGTACCCGGCCGAGGAGGAGTTCGCCGAGCCGCTGTGGCAGCTGGGCGGGCGGCCGTACGCCATGCTCGGCGACGGCCGGCTGGCCGTCCTGCACGGCCAGGGCGGCATGCGGCTGGGCCTGCTCGACCCGGAGACGGGCGAGCTCACCGACCTCGAGGTGCCGTTCCAGGAGTTCCTGTCCGGGGTGTCCGCGGACGGGACCACGATCGTGGCGGTAGCCGGCGGCCCGCAGACCCCGCTGTCCGTGGTCCGGATCGACGCCGCCACCGGGAAGTCCGAGGTGCTGCGCCGCGAGTCCGACGAGATACCCGAGGCCGGGTACCTGCCCGCACCGAGCCAGGTCCGGCTGGAGGGCCACTACGGCCGCAATGTGCACGCGCTGGTGTACCCGCCGACCCACCCGGAGGCCGTGGCCCCGGACGGCGAACTGCCGCCGTACATCGTGTGGGCCCACGGCGGCCCGACCTCGCACGTGGTCGGCCTGCTCGACCTGGAGAAGGCGTACTTCACCAGCCGGGGCATCGGCGTCGTCGACGTGAACTACGGGGGGTCCACCGGGTACGGCCGCAGTTACCGGGAGCGGCTGCGCATGCAATGGGGCGTGGTGGACGTGGAGGACGCGGTGTCCGCCGGGCTGGCCCTGGCCGACAAGGACGAGGCCGACCCGCACCGCCTCGGGATCCGGGGTGCGTCGGCGGGCGGCTGGACGGCGCTGGCCGCCGTCACCACCCACGCGGCCAAGCACCCGGTGTTCAGCGCGGCGGCGTCCTACTTCGGGGTGGCTGACCTGCGGGAGTTCGCGGCCGAGACGCACGATTTCGAGTCGCACTACCTGGACGGCCTGATCGGCCCGCTGCCCGGCTTCGAGTACGTCTACGCGGAACGCTCCCCGGCGGGCCACGTGACTGACGCGACCTGCCCGGTCCTGCTGCTCCAGGGCCTCGAGGACCCGATCGTGCCGCCCCGGCAGGCCGAGAGCATCGCGGCCGACCTGTCCGTCCACGGGATCCGGCACGCGCTGCTCACGTTCAAGGGCGAGTCGCATGGCTTCCGGCGGGCGGAGACGATTATCGCCGCGCTGGAGGCCGAGCTGTCGTTCTACGGGCAGGTGCTCGGCTTCACCCCGCCCGGCATCCCGCAGCTGACCCTGACCGACCCCCGTAAGGCGGCCCAGGAGGCGATGGCGGCCCAGGGGGCGGCCGGGCAGGAAGGGGCCGCCCTGGAGGCCGGCGCGGCGCGGGAAGCGGGGACGACGCAGGAAGCGGGCGCGGGGCATGAGGCCGGCGCCGGGGCGG
>JAOPYP010000235.1 GCA_025964635.1 Actinomycetes bacterium
CCGCAGCGTCGCGGCGGTCCGGCCGCGGCTGCCGACCGTGCCCGCGACCCCCGCCTGCCCGGCCAGCAGCCGGTCGATGCTGACCTCGCCGCTCGGGGCCGAGGTGAACGACACCGCATGCTCGCGCTGCTCGGTGTCGGCGAGGCCATCCGGCGTCCCCAGTCGCTTGAGGGCGCCCGCGCCGAACGCGCCGACCAGCATCTCGGCCGCGCGCCGCTGCTCCGGTGCCTGTTCCGGTGCCTGTTCCGCAAGTCCCGGCTCGATCAGGCCTGCGATGAGATCGTCGGGGGTCACCCCGAGGATGATCCGGGCCGCGGTGGCGTCCGGGCGCGCGTCGGCGGCCACGCTGCCGTCGAGGGGCACGCCCAGCACGCTGCCATGCAGCAGGGTAGCGGGCGTCTGCCAGACCGGCGTGCGGATGACCTCACCAGCGGCGCGGGCGAGCGCCGACGCCGCGCCCTGGTACGGCCCGGCGGACTCCGCCAGGGTCAGATGGTCGGTGGCCCCGGGGTGGCCGGCCGCGGCCGGCGTGGTCAGGTCCGGCCGGGCCGGGTAGCGCTGGGCGGCGGTCAGGCCGAGCCACGACTTCGCGTCGTCAGCGATCAGCCGGTCGGCGGCCCCGGCCGACGCGGCCGGGGTGACCGGGTCGGCGTCGCCCGCGACCCGCCACCCCAGGTCGGCGAGCAGGGCGTGCAGGCTGGCCCCGGACCGCGCGCCGTCCAGCGGGTCGCTCCCGGCCCCGGACCACCAGCCGGCGACGACGTAGCAGGCGGTGGGCAGCAGCTCGCCGCGGGCGGCGCGGATCGCGTCCAGGTCGTCGAGCGGGTCGTGGAACGCGAAGCGGTTGAGCGTGCCGTCGTAGCTCGCCGCCCACGCCGCGTTGCCGCCGGCGACCGGGGTGAGCCGGCCTGGCGGCACCGCCACGCCCGCCGGTGCCGCGGCGCCCGCCTGGGCCGGGTAGCCGGGGAAGGGCACCGCCCGCGCGGTGTCGGCCTCGATCACCCAGCCGGTCACCACGGCGGCGTCCGATCCGGCCGGGCACAGCAGCCGCACGACGGCCCACCGGTCCGGTGCCGGGCTCATCTGCAGGCGCTGCCCGGGATCGGTCGGGTCGGCGCCGTCGGGCAGCTGGCCGATGCGGCCGCGCATCAGCGCGTCCGGCAGCGCCCAGTGCAGGTGCACGCCGGGCTCGCGAGGGGTACCGGGATCGAACGGGGCCGGGAACGGCGGCTGGCCCGCGCCGGCCCGCAGCGCGGAGAGCATGCGCACCACCGGCTCGGTGCTGCCCGCGGCCGCCACCAGGGCCTGCACGTCGATGGGGACCAGCAGCCGCGGGTCGCGGAGCAGCGCCGGGTCCCACGTCCCGATCTCGCCGGCGGTCAGGCCGGTGCGGGCGAGGACCGACCAGCGCTGGGTACCGGCGACCTTCGCGACCAGGCCGGGGTCATACCCGGTCACGGCGTGTTCCTGGTGAACTCGGCCAGCAGGCCGGGAACCCCGATCCGCGGCCGGAAGACCTGGGTCCACCCGGCCTTGGTCCCGGCGGTGGACGGGTTCACCTCCGGGTCGGTCTGCGGGCCGGCCGGCCCGAAGACCTGCCGGTAGGGATAGCGGAGCAGCTGGATGGCGAACTCGGCGGAGTCGACGTCACGGCCCATGTTCGTGCCCGGGACCGCCAGCAGCGCATCACGGGTCTTGCGCAGGTTGAGGACCCCCGGCGCGCCCGGGCGGAAGCGCACCGGGACCCAGCTGGTCTTGTCGTCCATCGGGACGAGCGGCTCGCCGGTGCTGATGTCCCGCGGCGGCACGAGTCCCTGCCGCGTGGTACCGGCCGGGCTGCCGTCTGGCGGCCGGACGCCGAACTGCAGCCCCTGCCGGGGTTCCTCGACGTGCACGGTGCGCGGCACCCCGTCGATCAGCACGGCCAGCACCGCGGGCGCCAGCCGTTCCATCCGGAGCAGCCGCAGCCGGCGAGGGTCGCTGTCGGGCAGTATCGCGTCGTCGGGCACCAGCTCGGAGTAGGCGCGCAGGTGCAGCCCCGGCCAGCCGGCCACGGCGCGCGAGCGCAGCAGGAGGCCGGTGACCGTGCCCGCCGGGCCGAGCGGCGCCGGGTCGTGACCGGCGACCCGGGCCAGTCGCTCGGCCTCGTCCACTTCGCTCCGCACGTACGGGTAGACCGACTCGAGCTGGGCATGGTCCGCGGTCGTCACCGTGCCGGCCGACATCGCGCCCTGCACGAGCGCGTCAGTCCACGCCCGGTCGAGGTAGAAGAACCGCGCCGATTCCTGCGGCAGCAGCTCCGCGTCGGGGACGAGATAGGCGAACGGGACCGCCGCGAGCAGCCGTAGCGCCGCCAGCCAGTCGGCGAGGTCGTTGGGGATGACCCGTGGCCCGGTGCGCGGGTCGGGCGGCTGCGGCTGCAGCGCCCCGCCCAGCGTGGCGGAGACCGTCAGCGTCGCCTGCACCGCCTTCGTGCCGGTCAGCAGCGTCCTGTCGATCATGGCTCGAGCTCCTCCAGCAGGCGGTCGAGGGCGTCTGGCTGGGCCCTGGCGCTGGCCCCGGCCCCGGCCGGCGGTGCGGCGCCAGCCGCCTGGGCCGCCAGGCCGCCGGCGACTGTCTCCGCGGC
>JAOPYP010000236.1 GCA_025964635.1 Actinomycetes bacterium
CCGCGCCGCCGGCCTCGGCCGCGGTCCTGGCCCGGGCCGCCGCGGGTGCCCGGCCCCGGCTGCCGGAGCGGCTGCACGCCACCCTGGACGCCATGGTGGGCCTCGTCCTGGGGCGTGACGGAGAGCATGCTCAGCTCATCGTGGCGTTTCAGCAGGTGTGCGGGCCCGTGATGGCCAAGGGCGTGGAGGACACCGCCTTCTACCGGTGGTCCCGGCTGGCCGCGCTGAACGAGGTCGGCGGCGACCCGGACTCCTTCGGGACGAGCCCGGGAGAGTTCCACGAGTTCGCCGCGCGGCTGGCCCGGGACTGGCCGGCCAGCATGACCACGCTGTCCACGCACGACACCAAGCGCCAGGAAGACGTCCGGGCCCGGCTGGCCGTGCTGGCCGAGATCCCGGAGGCCTGGGCGGCGGAGGTGACCCGCTGGCACGAGCGGGCGGCGGCGCTGGCCAGCGGGGCCGCACCCGAACCGGACACCGGGTACCTGATGTGGCAGACCCTGGCCGGGGCGTGGCCGCTGGACCGCGAGCGGCTGACCGGGTACCTGCGCAAGGCGATGCGCGAGGCCAAGAGCCGCACCTCGTGGACCGACCCGGACGCCGAGTACGAGTCACAGGTGATGACCTTCGCCGAGCTGGTCCTGGACGACGAGGAGCTCACCGGGCAGATCGCCCGGTTCGTGGCCGGGCTGGACGCCGACGCGCGGGCGAACGCCCTCGGGGCCAAGCTCGTCCAGCTGACCATGCCCGGGGTGGCCGACACGTACCAGGGCTGCGAGCTGGCCGGCCTGCGGCTGGTGGACCCGGACAACCGCGCGCCGGCCGAGTTTGCCCGCGCCCGGGACCTGCTCGCCGCGCTGGACGCCGGTGAACCGTCGGCCGCCCTGGATGCGGGGCCGCTGGACACGGGACCGCTGGACACAGGACCGCTGGACACGGGGAAGCTGGACACGGGGAAGCTGGACACGGGGAAGCTGCTGGTCACGGCGGCGGCGCTGCGGCTGCGCCGGGAGCACCCGGACTGGTTCGCGGGGGAATACGCTCCGCTGGCCGCCGAGGGCCCGGCGGCGCGGCACGCGATCAGCTTCGCCCGCGGCGGGCCTGCGGTCACCGTGGCCACCCGGCTGCCCGCCGGCCTGCGCAGCGGTGGCGGCTGGGCCGGTACCGTCCTGCCCCTGCCGCACGCCGGCCCCTGGCGGGACCTGCTGACGGGGGCCTCACACCCGGGCGAGCGCCCGCTGCTGTCTGATCTGCTGCACCGGCTGCCGGTGGCTCTGCTCGTCGAGGAGCACTCGTGAGCGTGTTCCGGCTCTGGGCCCCGACGGCCGAGCGGGTCGAGGTGCAGCTCGGGGCCGAGGCCATGGGCGGCGGGCCGCCGCAGCCGATGCGCCCGGCCGCCACCCCGGGCTGGTGGGAAGCGGACGTGCCGGAGGCGGCCGCGTCCGGCACCGATTACGCGTTCCGGGTGGACGGCGGCGAGCCGCTGCCCGATCCGCGGTCCCCGTGGCAGCCGCTGGGCAGCGAAGGGCCGAGCCGTACCTACGATCACGGCGCCTTCCGGTGGACCGACCGGGGCTGGCGCGGCGGGCCGCTGCGCGGCGCGGTGATCTACGAGATGCACGTGGGCACGTTCACCCGGGAGGGGACGTTCGACGCGGCGATCGGGCGGCTCGACCATCTCCGCGACCTGGGGGTGGACATGATCGAGCTGATGCCGGTGGCCGCGTTCCCCGGCGAGCATGGCTGGGGGTACGACGGCATCCACCTCTGGGCCGTGCACGAGCCGTACGGGGGCCCGGACGGGCTGAAGCGGTTCGTGGACGCGTGCCACGCGAGGCGGGTGGCCGTCCTGCTCGACGTGGTCTACAACCACGTCGGCATCGGCAGCCGGCTGGCCGACTTCGGCCCCTACTTCACCGAGGCGCACGTGACCCCCTGGGGTCCCGCGGTGAACCTGGACCAGCCCGGCTCCGACGAGGTCCGCGGCTTCCTGATCAGCAACGCGCTCATGTGGCTGCGCGACTACCACCTGGACGGCCTGCGGCTCGATGCGGTGCACGCGTTCGAGGACCACCGCGCGCTGCACCTCCTCGAGGAACTGGCCGTCGAGGTCCAGGCCCTCGGCGCGCTGACGAACCGGGAACTGGTCCTCATCGCCGAATCGGACCTCAACGACCCGCGGCTGGTCAGTTCCCGGGAGGCCGGCGGATTCGGCCTGGCGGCCCAGTGGAGCGACGACTTCCATCACGCGGTGCACGCGGCCATCACCGGCGAGCGGCAGGGCTACTACGGCGACTTCGGCTCGATGGAGTCCCTGGTCAAGACGCTGACCCGGGTGTTCTTCCACGACGGCAACTACTCCTCGTTCCGCGGCCGCAGTCACGGCCGGCCGGTGGACCTGTTCCGCATCCCCGGCTTCCGTTTCCTGGGTTACCTGCAGGATCACGACCAGATCGGCAACCGGGCGGCCGGCGACCGGATCTCGAGCGGGCTGTCCGCCGACCTGGTGAAGGTGGGCGCGGGGCTGGTGCTGACCGCGCCGTTCACCCCCATGCTGTTCATGGGCGAGGAGTGGGCCGCCTCTACCCCGTGGCAGTACTTCACCGACCACATCGATCCGGCGCTGGCCACGGCGGTCGCGGAAGGCCGCCGGGCGGAGTTCGGCGCGCACGGCTGGGGTCCCGCGGAGGTGCCGAACCCGCAGGACGAGCAGACCTTTCTCGGGTCCAAGCTGAACTGGGCGGAGCGGGACACGCCACGCCACCAGGAGATGCTGGCCTGGTACACGGAGCTGATCGCGCTGCGCCGGGCCTGGCCGGAGCTGACCGACCCGAGGCTGGACCGGATGAGGGCGGACTACGACGAGGAGCGGCGCTGGATGATGCTGCACCGCGGGCGGTTGCGGATCGTGGCCAGCCTGGGCGAGCAGCCCCTGCTGCTGGCACTCGGCGCCCCGGGGACCGCGATCCTCGCCGCGACCAGCTCCGGGGCCAGCATCGAGGGGGAGCAGCTCAGTATGCCGCCCGCCTCCTTCGCGGTCGTGGCCACGTAAGGCGTGTCCTGCGGACTTAGGATCATCCCATGCAGCAGCGTGTGGAGTCGGTGCGGACCGCCGGCGGCTCCTTCGACCTGACGGTGTGGATTCCGGACAGCGGCAGCGGGCCCGGCCTGCTGCTCATCCAGGAGATCTACGGGGTGAGTGACTACATCCGGGCCGTGGCCGGGGATCTGGCCCGGTTGGGCTACGTGGTCGCGGCGCCGGACCTGTTCTGGCGCCTGCAGCCCGGCTACCAGGCCGCCCACGACGACGCGGGCCTGGCCTCGTCGCTGGAGATTGGGTCCCGGTTCGACTTCGCCCAGGGCGTCACGGACTCCATTGCGGCACTGGGGGTGCTGGCCGGGCTGCCCGAGGTGGACGGCGGCATCGGGATCATCGGGTTCTGCCTCGGCGGGTCCATCGCCTACCAGGTCGCGGCGCGCACACCGCTGGACGCGGTGATCTCCTTCTACGGCTCGGCCGTGCCGGAGCACCTGGACGCGCTGGACCAGATCACCGCCCCGCTGCTGTTCCACTTCGGCGGCAGCGACCCGTATATCCCGCGGGAGGCGGTCCAGGAGGTGCAGGACGCGGCGGCCGGGCGCCCCAACGTGGTCGTCTACGTGGAAGAAGAGGCCGGGCACGCGTTCCACAACCGCAAGGCGCCCATGTTCCACCAGCCCGAACCCGCGGCCCGGGCCTGGCGGCGCACCGAGGACTTCCTCCGCCGGCACCTGCCCGCCCACAAGAACGTGGCCTAGCGGGCGGCCGGTACCGTCGCCGGCCGGATGATCGCGGAACAAGCGGTCAGGGTCTGGTGTCGGGCAGGGCGGGCGAGAACACCCAGAGCACCTGGGTCCGGCCAGCGGCCCAGATCGCGTGGAAGGTGTGCTGGCTGCCGGCGGGGAAGGTGAAGGCGTCACCCCGCTCGAGCGTGACGTGGTCCCCGGCGAGGGTGATCTCCAGCTGCCCGGCCAGGACGAAGACGAACTCAACGTCGGCCGGCAGCGAATAGGGCTCGTCCCCGCTCCCGCCACCTGGCTCGATGTCGCTGAGGATGGCCTGCACCCGCTTCTCGCCGGACGGGGTGAGCAGGTACTCCCGGATTCCCGTTCCGCCGAAATTGATCGGCGGGTAGGCGTCCCGCCTGACCACCTCTCCCTTCGACGTCTGGAACAGCGAGCCGACCGAGACGTCCAGCGCCCCACAGATCCGGATGAGCGACGCCACTGAGACGTTCGCGAGATCCCGCTCCAGCTTGGATAGAAAGCCCTTGGTCAGCCCGGCCTGCTCGGCAACTTCGGCCATGCTCTTGCGGGCGGCAAGCCGGGCCGCCCGAAGTTGCGCACCGATGCGCGTGACGTCGGGGTCGGCGCCTCGCTCGCCGTTCCCGCTGCTGGCGCTGGGCACCAGTTCTCCTCCTCCTGCTGATGAGAGGCACGCCGGGCAGCAGCCTGAGGCACCTCAATAAGACCGCGGAACTCGTTATGAAACAAGTGTTGACAGCCATGAACCATCTGGTGACCATAGCTGGCAAGGCAGGTCACGTCGGGCTAGGAGATGCCATGGCTGCAGAGTCCCGGGCGGAAGCCGCGGTCCAGGAGCTTGAGGGCGGCCTGCGCAGCCAGATCGAGGTGCACTCGATCGACTGGATCCCGGACACGGAGCGGCACGGCAAGACCTGGCAGCAGACCATGCTGTGGTTTCTGGGGAACTTCCAGTACTTCACGATCCCGATTGGCTTCGTCGGCCCTTCGCTCGGCCTGTCGCTGGGCTGGTCGATCCTGGCCGGCGTCCTCGGCATCTGGTTCGGCACGCTGTTCATGGCCTTCCACGCCACCCAGGGCCCGGTATTCGGGCTGCCGCAGATGATCCAGACCCGGGCCCAGCTCGGCTACCGCGGCGTGGTGGTCGCGCTGTTCGCCGTGCTGTTTACCTACATGGCCTTCAACGTCGCCGACCAGGTGCTGATGGCCAGCGGGCTGCATGGCGCGTTCGGCTGGAGCGCCGGCGCCGTGGCCATCATCACCGCGGTGCTCGCCGCCGCGCTGGCCATCTTCGGCTATGACTGGGTCCATAGGGTCTTCCGGTTCCTGCTGGTCATCTCGTTCCCGTGCTACGCGATCATCTCGGTGGCGATCCTCGTCGGGCATGCGGGCGGCGTGACGCCGCATCACCCCGGTAGATTCATTTTTACCGCGTTCATGGCCCAGTTCTCGGTCGCCGCGGCGTACAACATCACGTACGCGCCCTACGTGTCGGACTACTCGCGCTATATGCCGCGAAAGACGTCACCACGCGGAATCATCGCCGCCGTGTTCTTCGGCGCGTCAGGGTCGGCGATCTGGCTGATCGCCCTCGGCGCGTGGCTGGCCACCCGGCTTGGCGTGTCCGACGGACTGGTCGGGCTGCAGCGGGTCGGCGACAATGTGGCCGCGCCGCTCGGCTCGATCACCGCGTTCCTGTCCGCGACGGCGCTGCTCGCCACCATGGGGATGAACGCTTACGGCGGGATGCTGACGGTCCTCACCGGCATCGACTCGTTCAAGAAGATCCAGACAAGCAGGATCTGGCGGGCGGCGACGGTGGTTGTCCTGGCCGTCATCTGGTACGCCATCGGGGCCGGCATCTCGACCAGCGCGTCCGACACCGCGGTCAGCGCCGTGCTCAACTCGCTGACGCTGATGCTGTACTTGCTCGTCCCGTGGACCGCGCTGAACCTGGTGGACTTCTTCTTTGTCCGGCACGGCCACTATGCGATCACTGACATCTTCCGTCCCGACGGCGCCTACGGCGTGTGGGGCTGGCGCGGGCTGACGGCCTATTTCGCCGGCTTCGCGGCCGAGATCCCGTTCATGGTGCTTCCGCCGATCGCCGGCCTTTCGTACACCGGCCCCTTCCCCGCCCACCTGACCAATGGCGTGGACTACTCCTGGCTGGTCGGACTGGTAATTTCCGGCCTGGTATACCTGCTGCTGTCTCGCTCGCTCGACGTGGCGGCTGAGGCGTCGGCCATTAACGCCAGCGAGCGCGAGCTACGCGCCATCGACGCCGTGGCCGGGGCGAAAGGCTAGGAGCCCGCCTGAGGGCACACTGGTGCCAGGTACCGGCCTGGCGCGGGGCGAGGAACTGGGATGTGGGGTTGGACATGACCGAGCCTGTTCCGCGGGTCATCACCGGAAAGACCGCCGGGCAGGTCGACGCGACGCTCGTGCCCAGGTACGGCGGAGAGGCAACCTTCGCCCGCCTGCCGCGCATCGACGAGGTGACGCGCGCCGATGCTGCCGTGCTCGGCGTGCCATTTGACGGCGGGGTCAGCTACCGGCCAGGTGCCCGTTTCGGCCCCGCCCACATCCGGGAATCGTCCCGGCTGCTGCGGCCCTACAACCCGGCCCTGCAGGCGTCACCCTTCGCCAGCCAGCAGGTCGCCGACGCGGGAGATCTCGCGGTCAACCCGTACAGCATCGAGGAGGCGATTGGCGCCATCGAGCGGGGAGCGCGTGCCCTGCTCGAACGCGCGCCCTTCATCCTGATGCTCGGCGGCGACCACACGGTGGCGCTGCCGATGATCCGGGCACTGTCGGCCGTGCACGGCCCGCTGGCCGTTGTCCACTTCGATGCTCACCTCGACACCTGGGACACCTACTTCGGTGCCGCTTACACCCATGGAACGCCTTTCCGGAGGGCCTCAGAGGAAGGCCTGCTTGACCGGTCAGGGTGCCTGCACATCGGGATCCGCGGGCCCCTGTACACCGGCAGTGACCTGACTCAGGACAGCGAGCTGGGATTCCAGGTCATCTCCGCCCCGGATGTCGAGGAGCTCGGGGTGCCCGGCATGGTGGAGCGCATCCGGCAGCGGGTCGGCGACCGCCCGGTCTACGTGTCGGTCGACATTGACGTGCTGGATCCGGCCCATGCCCCGGGCACCGGCACCCCAGAGGCCGGCGGCCTGTCCAGCCGGGAACTGCTCGCCACGCTGCGGTCATTCGCTCGGCTGAACCTCGTCGGCGCCGACATCGTGGAGGTCGCGCCCGCCTACGACCACGCCCAGATCACCGGGATCGCCGCAGCGCACGTCGGCTACGAGCTGCTGTCATCCCTCGCCGCCCGGAAGGCGGGCGGATGACCGCCGGGTGACTGGGCCGGGGCCGGCCGGCTTTCTGCCCGCCGCAAGAATGCGGTGGCGCGCCGGCCGGCCACTGCGGCGAGAACCAGCGCCGCGGCGAGGATGACGGCGCCTGCGATCCCGCCGGGCCCGAGCCGGTCGCCGAGGATCAGCGCGGCGAGGATGGTGCCGGTGAGCGGCTCGAGCAGGGACAGCAGCGCGGCGATGCCCGCCGGGGCGGTCCGCAGGCCGCGGAAGTACAGCGTGTAGGCCACGGCCGTCGGGCCGGTGCCCAGTGCGGCCAGCAGGAGGAGGGTCACCGGGCCCGGGGTGAAGCCGACCCCGCCGGACGCCGCGGCCACCGGCAGCAGGGCCAGGCCGCCGAGGGCGAACCCGAAGCCGGTCGCGGTCAGGTCATCCAGGCCCGCGACCGGCCGGGCGCCGATCAGCGTGAGCGTGGCGAACCCGCCGGCCGCCAGGACCGCCAGGCCCGCGCTGGCCAGCACCGTGGACTCGGGGAAACCGCCGGACGGCAGGCCGGCCAGCAAGCCGAGGCCGGCCAGCGCCAGGCCGGTGGCGCAGCCCGCGAGCCGGCCGGTCCGGCGCTGGCCGTGGACCCGCTCGGCGGCCAGCACGAGGACCGGGGCGCTCCCGATGGTGACCAGGGTGGCCAGGCTGACCGAGGTCAGCGACACGGCCGTGAAATAGCAGCCCTGGAACACCGCGGCCAGCCCGGCGATCGCGCCGATGCGGGCCCAGGCGGCCCGGCCCGCCGGCCAGCGCCGACCGGTCAGTATGAGGACCATGACGATCAGTGCGCCGCCGGTGGCCAGCCGGTAGGCGGCCACCGACAGCGCGGGCAGGCCGGAGCTGCGTTCCAGCAGGCGGCCGGTGAGGCCGCCGGTTCCCCATAGCAGCCCGGCCGCTACCAGGCAGGCCAGGCCAGTTCCCGGGCGGCGGACGGGCACGGGCACGGGCACAGGCACGGGCACGGGCACGGGCACGGTTGAGCCAGCAGTCATGGAAGATCGCTCCTGCGACGAGAAGGGGAGGGGTCGCGGAAGCGGGGTGGTTCGCTGGGGCCGTGCTTGCTGGACGGCCGTGGGCCGGCCAGGAAACAGGCTCGCCCGGGAATACCGCGCGCAGGCTCAGAGGGCCTGACGCGCTAGGGCTGCACCCCGCTCAGGAGCGGGGCGGCGGGGTGATGGGAAAGAGCCGGTGCACGGGCCCCATCCTACGGTCAGCTGGCCGGGGTGACGATGCCGTATTCGTGGATCTTCCGGTAGATGGTCGCGCGGGACATCCCCAGCGACTTGGCCGCCTTGACCTTGTTGCCCTGGTAGTCGAGCAGGCTCTGGACGATCGCGTCGCGTTCCATGGACTCCAGCGGGGACAGCAGCCGCCTGCTCACGGTCCAGCACTCCGGCGGCAGGTCGGCTGGCTGGATGGACCCGGTGCGCCGCTTCTGCACGACCCGCCTGAGCACCTGCCACAGCTGCTCGGTGTTGCCGGGCCACTTCGACCGCAGCAGCAGCTGCATGGCCTCCGGGGAGCAGGTCAGCCGCCCGTGCTGGCCCAGCTTGGCCACGAAGAACGGGACCAGCACGTGCAGGTCCTCGATGTGGTGGCGCAGCGGCGGCAGTTCCACCGTGCTGGGGAAGAATCGCAGCAGCTTGGTCAGGTCGCCGTGCGCCTGCCTGCGGTCCAGGGTCACCGCCACCCACAGGTCGTGCTGCCGGGAGGCCGCCCGGGCCTCCTGGATCGCGGAGGTCAGCGCGTTCAGCTGCCGGGCGTTCAGCACGTCCACGTGCCGGATCACCAGCGAGCCTTCGCCGTCGAGCAGCTCCCGGCGGGCCCGCAGCAGCCAGTCGGGGTCGGTGGCCTCGGCCGCGTCGAGGACGTAGAAGCGCTCCGCCGGGTTGCGGCGCTGGTGCACCGCGCGGACCACGGTCAGCTTGCCCACCCCGGGCTCCCCCTCCAGGGCGAGCCAGTCTCCCGAGTCGTGCACCGACTCGACCTGCCGGCAGCCGCGCAGCCAGAGCGCCCCGCTGCCGACCAGGCCAGGCAGGGACATGGGGGGCCTGGCGGCGGAGTCCGCGGCCGGGCGCTGGCTGGCCGGCTCGATGAGCTTCACGTGCACGACCCCGCCCGCGACGTGGTCGTCGCCCCGGACCGGGCGGCAGTACATCCGGGCCTGGATCCCGCTGGGCAGCTCGACGGACACCGCGCCCGCCTGCAGGCTGGCCAGCATCTCGGCCGCCTGGCCAAGCAGCACGCCCTGGTCGCCCGGGTCGAGTACCTGGCGGGCGTACTCGTTCATCATGACGATGTCGTTGTTCAGCGCCAGCACGATCCCGCTGGTGCGCCGGCAGGCCCGCATGTACTCCTGCATCAGCTGGAGTTCCCGCGCGCTGCTGTCCGCGAGCATGGCCTGGGTGATCTGGTCGGCGGTGGTCTTGGCCAGCGCGATCAGCAGCGGGTCCGCGTCCCGGCGCCAGCAGGTCAGGTCGACGGCCCCGACGGCCTTCCCGGAGATGGGGTCATGGATCGGGACCCCGGCGCAGGCCAGGTCCTCGAGGTCCTCGGCATAGTGCTCGTGGCCGAACACGGCCGCGGGCTGGCCGCCCTCCAGGGCGGTGCCGATCCCGTTGGTGCCGACGTACTCCTCGGAGTAGCTGAAGCCGGGCGCGAGCTGGACCCCGTCCAGGTGACGTTCCAGGTCGTGGTCGGCGGTCATCCTGCTCAGCACGACGCCCGCGGCGTCGGTGAGGATGACGCTGATCGGCTGCCCCTCCAGGTGCTGACGCAGGTTGCGCAGCACGGGCATGGCGTTGCGGGTCAGCGGGGT
>JAOPYP010000548.1 GCA_025964635.1 Actinomycetes bacterium
GGTTTCCTCGCCGGACCACGGCGGTACCTGGCGGGTGTCTTCATCGGGCCACGGCGGTGCCTGCGTGGTGCCGGCACCGGGCCAGCGCAGCGTCACGGTGGTTCCCCCGCCGGACCCGCCGCCGATCTCCGCGGTCCCGCCGATCTCCGCCATCCGGCCCCGGATGGATTCGCTGATCCCGCGCCGCGACCGGGGCACGGATCCGGCGTCGAAGCCCTGACCCTGGTCGATGATCTGCACCACGATCTGGCCGTTCCCCTGGCCGACCCGGATCTCGGCCGAGTCCGTGCCCGCGTGCCGGGCCACGTTGCGGAGCGCCTCGGCCGCGCAGTCCGCGAGCCGGTCGACGGCCGTCGCGGGGAGCGGTTCCGTTGCGGAAAAAAGCGACGTGGAGACCCGCAGCGGGGCAGCTTCCGCGGCCACCGCGGCGAGACGGTCCGCCAGCGGCAGGACGGCCGGGCCGCCCGGTCCGGGCTGCGCGGGCAACGTGTGCAGCACCCGCAGGTCGCGGGAAGCCTGCGCCGCGAGCACCGGGGAGGACGCGTCTAACGCGCCCGAGGCGACCACGGTCAGGGTGGACAGGATCGTGTCGTGCAGTCGGCGGTTCTGCTCGCGCTGATCCGCCAGCCGGGCCGCCTCGACCTTCAGGTCCTGCTCCAGCCGGAGCTGGCGCCCGATCGCGGCGTCGGCGTTCCGGCCGCCCCGGCGGACCAGGGTCATCAGCGCGGACGTGACCAGGGCCTGCAGGATCAGGTACAGCGCGCCCGCCGGGTGCGGCACGGTGGTCGCGTACACCGCGGTCACCGCCGCGGCCAGGGGCAGGCCCGCGGGGGGCGGGAGCGCCAGCTGCGCAATGTAGATAGCGGTGCTGGCCAGGGGCAGCATCCAGGTGGTCCCCGCCGAGATCAGCGCGGCCGGCACCACCAGGTGATGCACGACGATCATGGCCACGATCAGCGCGGCGTCCGCGAGCACGACCGGGCCGGACAGGCCCCGGCGGCCCACCCAGACGGCGAAGAACACTGACCACGCGCAGAGCGTCACGAGCACGGCCGCGAGCCACGCCCCCGAGGTGGCCGCGGTCGCCGCCAGCGGCGCGGCCACCACGACGGCCACCGCGATCCACAGCCGGAGCCCGACCGCGTACCAGCCCACGAGCCGGTGCAGGGCGCGGTCCGAAGGCCCGCCGTGGTCACGCCGGGGCCATGCCCAGCGGCCGACCGCGCCGGTCCCCCTCATCGCCATCTCCCGCAGCCCCCATCGACGTCACGGAGAAGTATGAGGCCGTGAGTCACGAATCACGCCGAGAATCATAAATAAACACACTCCGCGGTGAAAGGGCGGGCTAAGTACTAAGCGATTTAGTCGAAAAGGCCCGCTTGCCGGCGGTTCCCCCCGCTGGGAGCTTGGTGCGCCGGGCCGTTTCCCCGGCTGCTACTCCCTCGGCGATGACCAGCTGTGGGGGCGTCAAGAGGACGGCTCAGTTGCCCGCCGAGATGACGTGTCCGGCCAGGGCCGGGTCTGCGGCCGCGTCCAGCAGCGCGGTGGCGAGGTCGGCCCTGGTGATCTGGAAGCCGCCGAGGACGTTGCGGTCGATCGCGCTGCGGTAGGCCGCCTTGCCCGGCCGGTCGGTCAGCCGTCCGGCCCGGACGATCGTCCAGTCCAGGCCGGAGGCGCGCACCAGCCGCTCGGCCCGGCGCATGTCGTCGATCATGTACCTGAGAACTCGCGCCAGGATCAGCGGCTTGACCACGTAACGGGTGAACGCGTCGTCGCCCGGGCCGGGGGCCATCGCGCTGTTGCTGGCCATCACCAGCCGCCCCCCGCCGCCCGCCGCCCGCATCGCGGCGATGATGCTGCGCGCGCTGTTGGCGCACACGCTAGAGGGACTGCGCAGGTCGCGGGCGCCGATCGCGCTGATGACGGCGTCGCGTCCCTTCACGGTCTCCTCGATCGCGCCGGGGTCCATCACGTCGACCTCGACCACCTCGACGCGGTCGCGCAGCTCGGCGGGCAGCCGGGCCCGGTCGCGAACCACCGCGGTCACCTCGTGCCCGGCGTTCACGGCCTGGCCGAGGACATGCCGGCCAGTGCCGCCAGTCGCACCGAAAACGGTGAGTTTCACAGTCTCTCCCTCGCAGGGTTAGTAAATATTCACTAACCTCTACAGTAGGTAAGCGTTCACTAACCTGTCAAGGAGGACCATGAGCGCGCGAGAACGGATCCTGGACGCGGCCGCCCAGGTCATGCGCGAACGCGGGGTCGCCCACGCCACCACGAAGCAGATCGCGCGCACGGCAGGCTACTCCGAGGCCCTGCTCTACAAGCACTTCAGCGACAAGGAAGACATCCTCCTGCACGTCCTGCGGGAACGGACGCCGACGTTCTCGACGGCCGCCGTCCCCGGCGAGGCGACGGTAGAGGCCAACCTGGTCGCAGTGGCCCACGGCGCGCTGCGCTTCTACCGGCACGCCTTCCCGATGATGGCGTCGATGGTGGCCCAGCCCCAACTGATGGCCGCGGCCCGCGAGTCCCTAGGCAAGTACGGTGCGGGCCCCCAACATCCGGTCACCGCCCTCGCCGCATACGTGCGGGCCGAGCAGCAACTCGGCCGCGTGTCAGCTGGCGCCGACCCGAACACGGTCGCGGCGCTCCTCATGGGCGCCTGTTTCCAGCAAGGATTCCTGCGCTACTTCAGCGATGGGCCCGACTTCCCCAAGGCAGACGCCGCCGCCCTGGTACGCGGCCTCCTGCCCGCACTCCAGCCTTGAGCCGAGCGCCACCCGGCCTCACTTTTCCGATTGATAGCGACCCGTTCACCATCGAGCCGGAGCCAGGCCAGCCCACCCCGGACGCCGACTCCCGTGTCACCAACCCGGCGGACGTTAGCGGTCACCGCCACTAGCCGAGCAGTTCCACCGTGGTGAACCGGATCGGCGTATCGCCGGCGTTCTCGAAATCGTGGATCATCGGTTCGTCGGGCGAGTGGTCGGAGTAATTGGTGTCGCCGACGTGATACTCGCGCGTGATCATCGTGCCGTCCGCGGTGCGCTGGCGGCCGATACCCCCATCCACCACGGTCCAGAAATAACGCCGGGTGTGCGCGTGGAACGGCCCGCGCTCACCCGGCATGAGCCGTACTTCCCACACCCGGATGTGCTCGTTCTCGAACCAGAGCCGGGTGCCCACGTCCCCGTTGTGCGGGGCCGCGTCCAGTTCTCCCCGGTAGTCGGCGGGATCGAAACTCTCCTCGCGGATGATCGTGGCGGCCATCCTGTGCTCTCCTTCGTCGTTGATGCCGGTCGTGCTAGTGGCCCGGGCCGTACAGCCCGAAGATGAGCCGTGGATCCCCGGGGCGGAAGGTGCCCAGGAACTGCGAGCTGTCGCCGATCTCCCGGCAGCGGGCCAGCAGGTCGCGGCCGAGCGCGAGCTGCCGCTGCTCCCAGGCCGCCAGCGCCGCGGGCACATCGGCGTCCGCGGCCGTGAGTTCCCCGGCCAGGGCCCACCCGTCCGCGGCAGCCTTGGCCGTCCCGGCCGCGGCGTGCGGGCGGACCGCGAACGCCGCGTCGCCGATGAGGCAGATCCGGCCGAACACCATCCGCGGCACCTCGATGTCGTAGACCGCCTGCACGAACGGCTCGGGTGCACTGGCCACGGCCTCGGCGATGGGCTCGGCGAGCTGGTCCCGGGCGGCCTGCCGCATCCCGGTGACCGCCGCCTCGGTAGCCGCGCCGGGCGGCAGCGACACCGGGCGGCGGACTCCGTCCCGGCCGGTCATCAGCGTGTCCAGCGGCGCGCCCTGGGCCACGTTGACGTACCAGACGATGTTGATCAGGCGGTCGCCCTCGGTCAGCGAGCCGTCCAGGGCGGGGATCGGGTAGACGAGGATGTGGCTGTCCGGCAGCACCTGGTAGGTGAGTGCGTCGCCGAGGATCTTGGCTGTGCCGGGGGAGAGGTCCTGCTCGGGCACGGTGCCGCGCCAGGCCACGTACCCGGAGTAGGCCGGGCGGACCGCGGGCAGCAGCCGGGCCCGGGCGGGCGAGCCGACCCCGTCGGCGCAGACGAGCAGGTCGCACTCGGCCTGCGGACTGGGGTGCCGCCCGGCACCTGGGGCGGCCTGCGGCCCCGGTCCGAGGGTGACCGTCACCGTGCCGTGCTGCTCGGCGAACCCGGTCACCTCGGTGCCCAGCCGGTAGCAGCCGGCGTCGAGGAGGCCGAGCAGCGAACGGTAGATGGTGTTCCAGGACGAGAAACGGTAGCGGTGCCGCTGCTCGTACTGGACGCTGCCGTCGCGGTTCAGGAACCTGATCCACCCGGTGGATGAGCATACGTCCGTGACCTGGAACCCGCCCCGCTTGAGCAGGTAGTCCAGGGTCGTGTCGAGCGCGGCGATGCCCGCGCCCCTGGCTTGCAGCGCGGTCGAGGACCGCTCGAAGACCCGGACGTCACAGCCGGCGTCCCGGAGCACCAGGGCCGCGGTGAGCCCGCCTACCGACCCGCCGGCGATACTGACCCGTGGCATCCTGGACACCGGCTGTGCTCCCTGATCAGGGCCGGCCGAAGGTCGCGACGTTGATGACCTCCATCTCGAACAGCACGCGCCGCTCGTCGATGGACGGATCACGCAGCCCGTACGGCGGCTCGTTGCCGGTGTACTTCACCCAGATCCGGTCCAGCTGGTCGGTGACCCGCTGCCCCTCGACCGGGTCGTCCTCGGAGATCTCCCGCTTCACCACGGTCTTGATGCTGACCCAGTGGTAGGTGTTCTCCGGGTTCATCAGCAGGAAGGTCGCGTACGGGGCCTTGCGCAGCCAGTCCACCTTCTTGCGGTGCGTGGCCAGGTTGAGCAGGACCGTGTCGCCGTCGTAGTCGAACCACACCGGGGTCAGGTTGGGCTGGTCGGCCCGGCCCATCACGGCCACCACCGCCGTCACCCGCTCATCCAGCAGCCGCTTGAAGCTCGGCTCCAGGTCGGCCAGGCTCGTCACCGGCTCACGGTCGCCGATGGTGAACTGGCCGGGCTGGGTGCCCTCGGCCACGTCCTTGAACTTCGCAACGGTAATGCTCACTGCGCACGCTCCTTTGCTGTAGCGCATTGCCCCGGGCGGGGGTACCCGGTGCCGGGCGGGTGCCCGGGCCAGGCGGGGTACCCGGTGCCGGGCGGGGGCCCGGGCCGGGTGGTCAACGGTTCCGGTCGCCTCCTGCCTCGGTCAGGCCGGGAATGTCCCGGCGGCCGGCGTCACCGCGGCTGAGTTCCATGACCGCGGGGTAGCACCCCGGGTCCACCGCGGCATCGATCACGGTCGGGCCGTCCCGGCGCAGCGCCGCGTCCAGCGCCGTGACCAGCTGGGCCTCGGTCCCGGCCGCCGCCGCCGCGGCACCCATCGCGGTGGCCACCCCGGCGAAGTCCACCGGGCCGTAGTCCACCGCCTCGGCGCCGCCCTGGCCGGCTGGCCCCTGCTTGATCTTGATGAGGCTGAGCGTGGCGTCGTTGAACACGATCACCACGATCCGCAGCCTGAGCCGGACCGCGGTCTCGATCTCGGCCAGCGTCATGCCCAGGCCGCCGTCCCCCGTGAGCGCCACCACCGGCGGCCCGGGAACGCACAACGCGGCTGCGATGGCGGCAGGCAGCGCGAAGCCCATGGTGGCCAGGCCGCTGGAGATGAGCAGCCGCTCGGGCTGGTCCACCTCCCACAGCGGCATGACCGCCAGCATGTGCGCGCCCGCGTCGACGGTGGCGATCGTGTCCGCCGGGGTGTGCGCTCGGACGACGGCAGCGACCTGCAGCGGGGTGAGTGTGCCGGGCGCCGGAGCAGGGCCCGCGCTGACCAGGCGGCGGGCCGCGTCCCGCCGGCCGGTCCGCCCGGCGTCCGGAGCCCAGCCCAGGTCCGCGTCCGGAGCCCGGCCCAGGTCCGCGTCCGGAGCCCGGGAGGCGTGTGCGGCCGATCCCGAGCCTGCGCCACTGGCCGGTGCCCAGCGCGCCAGCAGGTCGATCGCCGCGGGGAGCGGGGCGGTCAGGGTAGCCGCGCCGGTGAAATAGCCCGTGGCCCCCGTAGAGCCGGGCGGCCACTCGACCACCAGGATCGTGGGCGCGGCGTAGTCCCAGGCTGCCGGGATCATCTCGGCCTCGTCCACGCCCAGCCCGATGATGAGGTCCGCCTGGGCCAGCAATGGCCATTCCAGCGTGCCGCCCGTCACCAGGCCGCCCGCCTCGGCCGCGGAATCCGGCACGATGCCGCGGGCCCGGTAGGTGTGCAGCGCGGGGATCCCCCGGCCGACCACGGCCGCCCGGATGGCGGCGGTGTGCGCACGAGAGTGCGTGCCGAGCAGCAGGATCGGCCGCCGGGCATGGCGCAGCGCCGCGGCCAGCGGGGTGAGGTCACCGGCCGGCGGGGCCAGGCCATCGCGGGGGTCCGTCGGGTCACCGGCGGGCGGGGCCAGGCCATCGGCCCGCGGAGCGACGCCAGCGGCGCGAACCCTCGCGTCACCAGGCGGTGGGCTCTCGCGGTGTGCGTCATCCGTGCCCCTCGCGGGGTTGGCCGGGGGGCTGTCGTCCATCAACGCGACCACCGGCCCGGCCGGCGCCGCGAGCGCCAGGCCGACCGCCCCGGCGGCTACCTGGCCGGCCTGGTCGCCGCCGACGGTCAGCGCCGCCTTGGCCACCGACCGGCCGAGCGCCCCCTGGTCCAGCCGCTGATGGCTGACCCGGCCGGCCTCGGCGGCCCGCACCGTGTCAGCGATCACCACAAGAGGAAGCCGGTCCAGCGCCGCGTGGGCGATCCCGTTGACGGTGCTGGCCAGGCCCGGTCCCCGGGTAACCAGCACCGCCCCCGGCGCTCCGGTCAGATCCGCGGTGGCGGCGGCCATGATGGCCGCCGCGGTCTCGGTGTGCGTGAGCACGAAGCGCAGCCCGGCCTCGGCGGCGGCCCCGGCCACGTCCAGGTTCGGGCCGCCGCCCGGCACGCCGAACAGCACCCGGGTGCCTGCCCCGGCGAGCGCGGCCACGATCGCCGTGGCCCCGGACGGGCCGGTGGCGGCCGGGCGCGGGCCGCTCAGCGTGGTGGGGCGGCCGCTCACCGCGTGCTCCCGCCGGAGTGATCGACCCGGCCGCGCATCTGCAGCCGGTAGGAGTACCGGTCCGGGTGGAAGTGGTTGATGGCCAACTCCAGCGGCACCAGGTCCCGGTCACAGTAGAGCCGCTCGATGCGCAGCACCGGCACGCCCGCCGGGCAGCCCAGGCGCCGGGCCGTGTCCGGGTCGGCGGCCACCGCGGTCGCGTTCTGGACCGCGTTGTGAATCTGCCGGTCACTGACCCGGTCGACCAGGCTGATCACGGTGAAGCGGGCCCGGTCGCCTGGTTCGCTGAGGGTCCGCAGCTCGGGCAGCTCCCGCAGCCTGCGCCCGATCTCCAGCGGCACGTGGACCCGCGTGTGGCAGAACGGGACGCCGTCGTGCAGCCGCAGGAAGGACATGGCCATCACGCTGTCCTCGGGCACCCGCAACGTGTCCGCGACCGTCACGCTGGCCAGCACGTGCAGCGGCTCCACCATGCGAAGTTCGGTGTCCAGCGAGAGCGCCATCAGGTCGTCGATACTGCCGAACGAGCGCAGGTACTTGCCCTCGCCCGGGACCGCGAACGTGCCCCGGCCGCGGACCCGGTAGATGACGTCCTCCGAGACGAGCTCCTGGAACGCGCGCCGCACCGTCTGGCGGCTCAGCCCGGTGGAGGCGACCAGCTCAGCTTCGGTTGGCAGCCGCTGGCCCAGCGGGTAGCGCCCGGCCGCCACCGCCTGGCGCAGGTCCGCCGCCAGCTGCCGGTACGCGGTGGCCTCGCCGGCACCCGCCGCGGCGCCGCGCG
>JAOPYP010000300.1 GCA_025964635.1 Actinomycetes bacterium
CCGCCGTGCTCGCCCTGCCGCTCAGTATGGGTGTGGCCATCCTGAAATACCGGCTGTACGACATCGACCGGATCCTCAGCCGCACCGTTGCCTACGCGATCATCACCGGGCTGCTGCTGGGTGTCTATGCGGGACTGGTGCTGCTGGCCACGCAGGTGCTGGGGTTCTCCTCGACGTGGGCGGTGGCCGGGTCCACGCTGGCCGCGGCGGCGCTGTTCACCCCCCTGCGGCGCCGGGTCCAGCAGGCCGTGGACCGCCGGTTCAACCGGGCCCGCTACGACGCGGACCTGACCGTGACGATGTTCGCGGCCCGGCTGCAGGACGCGGTGGACCTGGGCACGGTGCACGACGACCTGCTGGCCGCCGTGAGCGCCTCGCTGCAGCCCGCCCACCTGTCGGTGTGGGTGCGGGAGCACCGCCCGTGAACGCCCCGGCCAGTACCCGCCGGGCCCGGCTGGCCTCGCCGCGCACCGCGTCACTCCTGGCCGCCGGCGTGCTCGTGCTGATCGCCGCCCTGCCGGTCATCGGCGTGGTGTCCCACCATCCGGCGGGCTCGGTCACGGCCGTGGTCAGCCTGCTGGTGGTGATCCTGGTGGTCGCGGCGGTGGGCCTGGTGGTGGCGCGGCATCAGCCGGGTAATGCGATCGGGTGGCTCCTGCTGGGGGCGGCGGCCTGGCTCCCGCTCACGATCGCCGCCTCGGAGTACGCGGCGCTGGTGTACGACTACGGCCATCGCGGCCTCCCGGGGCTGGGTCCGGTGGCGGTCGTCCTCAGCGGGCTGTTCACGTTCGTGATCGTCGTGTTTCCGCTGGTGACCCTGGTGTTTCCGGACGGCCGGCTGCCATCGCCGGGCTGGCGGCGGGCGCTGTGGGCGTACCTGGCCCTGTGCCTGATCCTGCCGGTCAGCTACATCGTGGCCACGGTCAGCGCCGTCGCCGGGCATCGCTTCGCTTACCTGCCCAGCGGCCAGGCCGCAGCGGCGGACGCGCCCCCGTCCTGGACGGCGTTCGTGTTCTTCGCCACGGTCGCGCTGGCCTGGCTGGGCGCGCTCGGCCATCAGATCGTGAGCTGGCGGCGCTCCTCGGGTGAGCGGCGCCAGCAGCTCAAGTGGCTGCTGAGCGGGACCGTGGTCTGCGCGGTGCTGGGCATCTGGGCGCTGGCCACCAACTCGGCCATCTGGGAGGTGGCCATCCTCGGCCTGTGCGCGCTGCCGGCCAGCATGGGCGTGGCCATCCTGCGCTACCGGCTGTATGACATCGACCGGATCATCTCCCGGACCCTGGGGTACGCGATCATCACCGGGCTGCTGGTCGGGGTCTACGCGGGGCTGGTGCTGCTAGCCACGCAAGTGCTGCGGTTCTCCTCACCGGTGGCGGTGGCCGCCTCGACGCTGGCCGCCGCGGCTCTGTTCAGCCCGGTGCGGCGCCGGGTGCAGCGGGCCGTGGACCGGCGGTTCAACCGGGCCCGCTACGACGCGGACGCGGCTGTGGCCGCGTTCGCGGGGCGCCTCCAGGACGCGGCTGACCTGGATGCGGTGGGCTCTGACCTGCTGGCTTCGGTCGCGGCGGCGCTGGAGCCCGCGCACGTGTCCGTCTGGCTGGACCGGGATCGGGTCGCCCGTCAGTGACTCCGGGCCGCCGCCGTCAGCGACCCGGGCCGCGGCCGTCAGGCGGCCTGGCGGCGCACCAGCAGCATCGCCGCGTCGTCGTCCAGCGCATGCCCGACATACAGCAGCACATCCTCCTGCAGCCGGTCCAGGGCGCTGTCCGGGTCCGTTGCCTCGGCGTAGAGCGCGCGGTCCGGCAGCGGGTAGAACTCACCGGCCCGGTTCCGCGCCTCGCTGACCCCGTCGGTGTAGAACAGCATCTGGTCATCCGGGGCGAACGGGACGGTGATCACTTCCCGGGGTACGGCACCCAGGCTGGCCAGGCCCAGCGGCAGGCTTGGCGCGTCCGACTCCACGAACCGGCCCGCGTGGTCCGCGATCAGCAGCGGCGGGGGATGACCGCAGCTGAGCAGCTTGATCCGGGATCCATCCGGGCTGACCTCGGCGAGGATGGCGGTGACGAACTGCTCGTCGCTGAGCTGCCGGCCGAGGCTGATCTCGAGCCGGTCCGCGATCATCCCCAGGCTGGCCGCATCGTGAGCCACTTCGCGGAACGCGCCCAGGACCGTGGCGGCCGTCTTGACCGCGACCAGGCCCTTGCCCTGGACGTCGCCGATGATCAGCCGCATCCCGGTCGCCCCGGTCACGACCTCGTACAGGTCGCCGCCGATCCGCGCGTGCGAGGTCGCGGACATGTAGCGCACGGCCAGCCGGACGCTGCGCGCCACGTGCGGCACCGGGCCCAGCAGGACCTGCTGTGCCACCTCCGCGATGGCCCGGACCTCGGCCAGCTCACGCTCGCGCCGCTGCCGCACCGTGGAGGCGATCACCGCAGCCACGGTCACGCCGGCCACGGTGGCCGAGTCGCGGGCGTACTCACCCCAGGTGCCGATGATCTGGTCGGCGGCCAGTACCGCGCACAGCACGAGGGCCACCACCCCGGCCCCGACGGTCTTGCGCAGGCCGCCGGAGACCGCGGCGAAGGCCGGGCCCAGCGCCAGCAGCTGGAGCACCCCGAACTTCGGGCCAATGACCAGGCTGACCGCCGCCACCGCGCCCATGATCAGGAAAGGCAGCGCGTCGAGCAGGCGCTGCACGCTGGACCGGGTAACCGGCTCCACCCCCGTGACCCGCAGTTCGTGACCGGCCGTCCGACCCCGGCCGGTCACCCCCCCTGCACCCTGAATGACTCCGTACGCCCCCGACAAACCACTCTCCTGTGACCTTCGGGCACCCCGGCGCCCGCCGCACGGCTCGCCCCCTGATCCAGGTCCCCTGGGCAGGCTTGACGCGGCAAGGCAACGGAAATGCTACCAGTAGTGACGACCCGTATTCGATCATGCGGTATCAGATCGTACAGGGTTTCCTATTACGCTTAGTAGCTGGGTGGCTACTTCGCGGTGAACACTCTCTCCGCCGCGGCATGGCCTGGCCTGACTGCCGGGGCGGGGCAGACGTCACGCACCCGACACGGCTCTCGCGCGCGGCCGGTTCACGGCCGCGCGCACCGCAGGTCCGGGCGGCCGCATCGCGCCGCCCCGGGACCGCCCCCGGGACCGCCCCGGGTCGGTGATCCAGGCCCGCCGTAGAGCCGTTCCAGGTCCCGGAAAGCAAGCGCGGGCGGCATCTTGACGGGGCCGGCCGGCAATGCCTGAATGAAGGCAGCTTTCAACGCTTTCGACCACTTTCCATCAGATCCAATCACCATGCCCGCGTGGTCGAAGGGCTGGACGACCCGTGAGGACGCGGGTCAGGAAGGGGTACTGCCGTGCGCGCTATCCGTCTCAGAGGGTTAAGACATGCCGTGGTCCTCGCCGCCGCGGCCCTCCTCGGCTCGGCGTTCTGCGTCGCGGCGGTGCCCCTGACCCAGGCCGCCGCCGCGACCGCCATCACCGTCAACGGGACCAGCGCCGGGCGGACCTTCGACGGCATCGGCGCGATCAGCGGCGGGGGAGGCAACTCCCGGCTGCTGACCGACTACCCCGCGGCCCAGCAGCAGCAGATCCTGGACTACCTGTTCAAGCCCGGGTACGGCGCGGACCTGCAGATTCTCAAGGCGGAGATCGGCGGGGACACCAACTCCACGGACGGCTCGGAATCGAGCATCGAGCACGCGCGCGGCTCCATCAACTGCAGCGCCGGTTACAACTGGTGGCTGATGGAACAGGCCAGGGCCCGTAACCCGAACATCAAGCTGTACGGGCTGGCCTGGGGGGCGCCCGGCTGGATCAGCGGCGGTTTCTGGTCCACCGACACGATCAGCTACCTGGTCAGCTGGCTGAACTGCGCCAAGTCACACGGCCTGGCCATTAATTACCTGGGCGGCTGGAACGAGCGCGGCTACAACATCTCCTGGTACGAGCAGCTCCGCTCCACCCTGAACGCGAACGGCTACTCCGGCGTGCAGATCGTTGGCGCGGACAGCGACTGGAGCGTGGCCAGCGACGTCGCGTCCAATTCGGCGTTCGCGAACGCGGTGTCGATCATCGGGGTGCACTACCCCTGCCAGGGCGGTGACGGCGGCAGCGCGAACACCTGCCCGGGCAACTCCACCGCGACCGGCACCGGCAAGCCGCTGTGGGCCAGCGAGAATGGCTCCCAGGACCTCAACTCGGGCGCCCCGGCGCTGATCCGCTCGATCACCCGCGGCTACATCGACGCCGGCCTGACCGCCTACATCAACTGGCCGGTGGTCGCCGCGATCTACCCTGACCTGCCCTACAACACCGACGGGCTCATCCTGGCCAACCAGCCCTGGTCCGGCGCGTACGGCGTGGGCGAGAGCCTGTGGGCCACCGCCCAGGTCACCCAGTTCACCGCACCAGGCTGGCACTTCCTCAACTCGGGCTCCGGCTACCTGGGCGGCAGCGAGCCGAACGGCAGCTACGTCTCGCTGAAGTCCACGAACGGGTCGGACTACTCCACGATCATCGAGACCACCACCGCCACGGCGGCGCAGACCGTCAGCGTGTCCGTGGCCGGCGGCCTGTCCACCGGCGCGGTGCACGTGTGGGCCACCGACGTCAACACGCCCGGATCAGGCGCCCAGTTCGCCCAGCAGTCCAGCATCACCCCGGTGAACGGCAGCTACTCGCTGACCGTGCAGCCGGGTTACATCTACACGCTGACCACCACGAGCGGGCAGGCCAAGGGCACCGCGGCCAGCCCGGGACAGGGCACCCTCACCCTGCCGTACTCCGACAACTTCGATAGCGAGACCGCCGGGCAGCAGCCCCGCTACCTGTCCCAGCAGCAGGGCGCGTTCGAGGTCGGGCCCTGCGCGGGGGGCCGGTCCGGGCAGTGCGTTCAGCAGCAGGCTCCGGTCCAGCCGATCGAGTGGGACGGGAACTCCAACCCGTACACCATCGGCGGCAACCTGAGCTGGGCCAACTACACCGTGTCCGCCGACGCGCTGATGGAGCAGGCCGGGGCGGTCCAGCTGATCGGCCGGGCCGGAACCCAGCACGCGTTCGGGCCGGCCGGCATCAACGAGTACTACGTCCAGCTGAGCAACGCCGGCGCGTGGTCCCTGGTGCGCAACAACACGAGTGACGCGCTCACCACGCTGGCCAGCGGCACGGTGGCCGCACCCGGCACCGGCACCTGGCAGCACCTGGCCCTGACCTTCAACGGCAGCAGCATCTCGGCGGCCATCAACGGGACCACCGTCGCGACCGTCACGGACACCACGTACGCCTCGGGAATGATCGGATTTGGCACGTCTGGGTATCAAACGGACCAGTTCGACAACTTGTCTGTCACCCTGGCCGGTTCAGCCACCCCCACCGGGCATATCATCGCGGGTGACGACACCGTTGAGTGTGCCGATGTCAACGGGGGCTCGGCTGCGGACGGCACGAAGGTGCAGATGTGGAGCTGTGGCAGCAATGCGGCGGCGCAGAACTGGACTATGGAGTCCAACGGTACCGTCGGTATCAACGGCAAGTGCCTGGACGTCACCGGCGGCAGCACGGCCAACGGCGCCCTCATTGAGGAATGGACCTGCAACGGTGGCGCCAACCAGCAGTGGCTCGCGGTGAACGGCGAACTGGTGAACCCGGTCTCGGGCAAGTGCCTGGATGATCCGGGATTCAACACGGCGCAGGGCACCCAGCTCGACCTCTGGACCTGCGACGGAGGCAGTAACCAGCAGTGGTCGGTGCCCTGACGGGCAGCGGCCCCGCGGTCCCGGGCTGACCCCCGGTGCCGCCCGATGATCCCCGTCCCCCCGCTAACCCCCCCAGCGGGGGGACGGGTCATCCGCTCGCGTGGTGCGCGTGCTGCCCGGGCCCGTGGACGCTCAACTCCCCGGCCAGGTCGTGCGGGTGATGGTGCGGCGTCTGCGGCTGCCCGACCTTGTCCGCGAACCCGGGCATCGCGATCCGGTACGCGCACGTGTCGCAGTTCATCCGGATGTCGCCGCGCAGCGCCTCCGCGTAGCGCTCGAGGACCAGCCCGGCCAGTTCGTCGCAGGCGCCGATCAGCCCGGCCACCTGCACCCCGATCCCCGGGTGCTGCTCGGCGAAGGCGCCCGCCTGGGCCGTGACCCGGTCCGGGAGCACCCCGGCGAACAGGAAGTACGGCGCCACGACGATCCGCTCCGCGCCCAGCCGCCGGGCCCGCTCCAGGGCGGCGGGCACCGACGGCTCGGCCAGCGAGATGAAACTCAGCCCGACGTCGGCGTAGCCGCGACCCTCCCACAGCAGCCGGGCCACCTTGGCCACCTCGGCGTTGCCGTCCGGGTCGGTCGAGCCCCGGCCGGCCAGCACGATGTGGGTTCCGGCCCGCGGCGCCCCGCCCGGTGTTTGCTCGGCCAGCGCCGCGTCGATGCGGGCCTCCAGCACGTCGAGCAGCACCGGGTGCGGGCCGAGCGGCCGGCCGTAGCGGTACCGCAGCCCGGGATGGCGCACCTGCTCCCGGGCCAGCGCGGCGGGAATGTCTCCCTTGCCGTGCCCGGCCGCGCTGAGCACCAGCGGGACGGCAACCAGTTCCCCGGGCCCACCGTCAGCCAGCCGGGTGCCGGCCAGCCGGGTCACCACCTCGCCGACCGGCGGTGCGGCCAGTTCGATGAAGCCGCCGTCCACGGCCGGCAGCCATCCGGCCGACCGATCACGGACCCGCCCGATCAGCTGGCGGAATTGCGCCACGCCGGTGGCGTCGCGGGTGCCGTGCCCGATGATCAGCAACGCGGGTCCGTCCGGGGCCGGGGCCGCCGGCATCACCGGGCCCCCTCGTGGTACAGCAGGGCGTTGAGCGCGGCGGCGGCGACTGCGGCCCCGCCCTTCTCGCCCCGGTTGGTGAGGGCGGGCAGCCCGCTGGCCCGCAGCGCCGCCTTGGCCTCGGCCGCCCCCACGAACCCGACTGGCAGGCCGATGACCAGCGCGGGCGCGGCGTCCAGGTCCAGGAGCTCGGACAAGGCCGTCGGGGCGGTGCCAATCACCCAGACGGCGCCGGGGCCGGCGTCCCCGGCCGCCACGCGCACTCCGGCGGCCGAGCGGGTGATGCCCGCCCGCGCGGCCACCGACCGGGCGCGCGGATCACGGACCCGGCAGATGACCTCGCGGCTGGTGATGCCGGCCGCGACCATGGCGCTGTCGGCGACCACCGTGGCGCCCCGGCGCAGCGCGGCCGCGCCGGCGGCCAGCGCCTTCTCCACGCACACCAGGTCGGTCAGGTAGTCGAGGTCGGCGCTGGCGTGCACGACCCGCTCGGTCACCGCCCGGGAGAGCGGGGCCAGGGCCGCGGTGTCGGCCCGCGTCCGCAAGATCGCGTATGACTCTTCCTCGATCGGGTGGATGACGCGGCTCACTGGTTCCAGGCTCCTTGGTCGCTGACACTGATCACGTCGTCGCCGGCCAGGCTGATCACGCCGACCGGGCAGATCTCGAGGCACTCGGCGCAGCCCGTGCAGCGGCCGGGCAGGACGTACAGCGTCCCCCCGGCCGGCCGGATCGCATGCTCCGGGCAGGTGAGCAGGCACGCGCCGCAGCCCTGGCAGGCGCCGATGATCACGGCTGCCATGGGTACCCCCGCGGCGTCACCATCCGGCCCGCCACCATCTGCGTCGTCGAGCAGCCGACGAGGACCAGGCTCAGCATGTCGACGGCGGCCATGTCCACCTTCCCCAGCGTGGTCACGGTGATGAGCTGCCCGGGACGGTTTGCGTTGCGGACAATGGCGGCAGGAGTGCTGGCCGGCCGGTGCGCGCCGAGCAGATCCAGCGCGGCGCGGAGCTGCCAGTCGCGGGCCCGGCTGCGGGGATTGTAGAAGGTGATCACGAAATCGCCCTCGGCGGCCGCCCGCACCCGGCGCTCGATCACCCCCCACGGCGTGTTCAGGTCGGACAGCGAGATCACCGCGTGGTCGTGCCCGAGCGGCGCGCCGAGCAGGGCCGCCGCGGCCAGGTTCGCGGTGATGCCCGGCACGGTGACCACGTCGATGTCCTCTCCGGCCAGGCTGAGCGCCGGGCTGGCCATCGAGTACACCCCGGCGTCCCCCGAGCCGACCAGGGCCACGGCGTGACCCCGCTGGGCCTCGGTCACCGCGGCCCGGGCCCGTTCCTCCTCGGCGCCGAGCCCGGTGGACAGTACCCGGGTGCCTGGCCGCAGCAGGTCGCGGACCTGGCCGAGGTACTGGTCCAGGCCGGCCACTACCGACGCCCGGCGCAGCTCGGCCACGGCCCGCGGCGGGAGCAGGTCCCGCGCCCCCGGCCCCAGCCCGACCAGGGCCAGCCGCCCGCGGGGGCGGATGCGGGCCACCGCCGCGGTGGCCATGGCGGACTTGTGCTTGGCGGCCACGAGCACGTCGCCGCGGGTCAGCGCGGCTGCCTCGGCCACGCTGGGGGTGCCCACCGCGTCCAGGGCCGCGGCGCTCGGGTTCGGCACGCTCACGGCGGCCAGCACGGTCGCCGGGTAGCTGACCAGCGGCCAGCCGCGCTGGCCCGCGGCCTGGGTGATTCCGGGCTCCGCCGCCTTGGCGTCCACCGTGGCCAGTGCGGCGACCGAGAGCGGCGACAGGCCCGCCCCGGCCAGCGTCGCGTCGATCAGCCCGAGCACCTCGGCCGCGCTGACCCCGCGGCTCGCGCCCACCCCGACGGCCAGTGAGGGCGGCCGGAGTACCACGGTCCGTTCGGGACCTGGCTCGCTGGGGTCGGGGCCGGACTCGCTGGGGCAGGGGCCGGAGTCGCCGGGGCGGGAGCCGGAGTCGCCGGGGCGGGCGCCGGGCTGGTCTGGGCGGGACTGGTCGGTGATCAGGATGCGGTAGCCCGCGGCCTGCCCCGGGAGCACCGTGGGCGGGAAGGCGGGGAGCGGCCAGGTGGCGTCGCTGTCCAGGCGCACCGGCTCGCCGTCCAGCATGGCCCGGCTGACCGCGGCAACCGCGCCCTCCACCGGCCAGCCCAGCGTGTCCAGGCCCGGCAGCCCGGCCGCGTCGGTGGCGGTGCTGAGTACGGGGTCGGCGCCAAGTACCTCGGCGACCCGGGTAGCCAGCGCGTTGGCGCCGTTCCCGCGGGAGCCGTGGCCTCCGATGAGCGCGATCGCGTGCCGGGAGGCCTCGTCCACGCAGACCACGGCCGGGTCGGTCTGCTTGCTGGCCAGCAGCGGGGCGATCAGCCGGATGGTCGCGCCGGTGGCCAGGAAGCAGACCAGCGCGTCACACTCGGCCCAGGCCCGGGGCAGCGCCGCCGCGGCGGGCCCCGGGTAGCCGCGGGTCTGCCCGGGCCACGCCCGGGCCAGCCGCTCCGCGGCGTCCCGCCCCGCGGCCGTCACCGCGATCAGCCCGATCACGGCGCCTCCCACGGTCCGGTGGCCGTGACGGTGGTCAGTCCGTGGCACATAGCGCCCCCGATGGGCCGGGATCATGGTCCAGGTCGGCCCAGAGCAGGAAGACCGGGTTGGCGGCGGCGAGGCGGTGCGCGCCACCCGGCAACGGGGCCAGCCGGCTGGCCTGCAGCAGGGTGCCGTCCACCGTGTAGCCCGCATCCGCGAGCGCCTCCAGGGTCAGGCCAGCCCGCTGCACCGCCGCCAGCGCCACCACGACCCGGGCCGGCCGCCGGGCGGCCACTGCGCTGACGACCGCCAGCCCGCCGCCGCCCACGAACACCGCGTCCGGGTCGGGCAGCGTGTCCAGTGCCTCCGGCGCGGCGCCGCCGACGACCCGGACCTCGGCCCCGTGCCGCCGGGCGTTGGCCGCCACCCGGGCGCACTGCGCCGGGTCCCGGTCCACCGCGATCACGGCCGCGCCGAAACGGGCGCACTCCACCGCGACCGAGCCCGAGCCGGCGCCGACGTCCCACACGAGCGCTCCGGGCCGCGGACCGAGCCGGGCCAGCGCCAGGGCGCGCACCTCGGGCTTGGTGACCATGGAGTCCCGGTGCTCGAACGCCTCCTGAGGCAGCGCCCACCCCTCGTCCCCGCGGTCCGTCCAGAGTGGCCAGCACCAACCGGGTCCCGCCCCGCCGGGTCCCGGCCCGCCGGGTCCCGCTCCGCCGGGGCTGGGCTCGCCGGGTCCCGCCCCGCCGGGGCTCGTGTGATTCATGGGGCCCCTGGGGACACCGGGCTCGGCACCCGCTTCGTGATCAACCGATTGGTGCCGGCCTAGCGACCCCAATCGGGTGATCACGAGCTCGCCGTCCTCGCTGCCCGGGGCTGGTGTGGTTGCAGAGGGCTCTGGGACTGGTGGGGCTGGGGCCGGGCGCACTGGGGCCGGGCGCACTGGGGCCGGGCGCACTGGGGCCGGGCGCACTGGGGCCGGGCGCACTGGGGGCGGGTCAGCGAGGGACAGGACCACATTGGGGTCGGACCACTCTCGCTGGGCGGCGTCGGCCGGGGCGCACTCGGTGAACCGCTCGCCCGGTCCGCCCAGGTCCTCGGCGACCAGCAGCCGCCGCGGCCAGCCGGCCAGGGCCGCGCCGATCTCGGCGGGCCCCTGGCCCGGCCCGGTCAGCACGGCCACCTTGGGGTGCGCCCGGCAGACGTTGACCGCGGCGCGCAGCTCACGCCCGTGGGCGCTGACCACCACGGCGTCGTCCCAGGGCAGCCCGGCCCGGGCGAAGGCCCGTGCGACGCTGGAGATCGCGGGCAGCACGACGCAGCCCAGGCCGCGCTCGCGCAGCACCCGGACGAGACCGAAGAAGCCGGGGTCGCCGGAGGCCAGCACCACGGCGTCACCGTCGTGCGCCGCGAGCGCGTCGAGCGCCGGCCGCAACGGCCCCATCACGATCACCCGCGTCCGGGTCCCGGTCACCGTGGCGGGACCCGCGCCGCCGGGGCTGGCGCTGCTGGGATATGAGCGGCCAGCACTCGCGGCGTTGGGGCCGGGACCGGCGGGGGCAGGGCGGATTCCGCTCCGGCCCAGGCCGCCGGGCGATGGGCCGGCTTCCCCGGGGGGCCAGCCTGTCACGGCCAGCTGGCGGCGGCCGCCGACCAGCAGGGTGGCGCCGGCCATCGCATCCGCGGCGCGGCGGCTGAGCGGCGAGCCGTCCAGGCCGATGACGGTGATCATGACGGGCTCACCCACTCGGGCCGGCTGGCGGCGACCACGGTCCGCCCGGCGAAGTCGGTCAGGGCCACGTCCGCGTCCAGGCGGCCGCCGGCCGCCCGGATCAGCACCGACCGGACCCGCCCGCACAGCTCGTCCCCGGCCGGGCGGAGCAGCCCCTCGCGGGCCCAGATCTCGTACGCGTGCCGGCCCGTGTTCGCGGCGGCCACCTCGCCGGCCACGGCCGGGGGACCGCCCGCGACCCTGGTCACGTCGCCGAGCAGGCCCAGATCGACCTTGGACCGGGTGTAGTGCGTCATCAGCACGCCCGCCGCGAGCTTGGCCAGCTTGCCCGCCATCCCTACGAAGATCACCTGGTCCAGCCCGGCGGCCGTGGCCCGGCGCAGCGCGGCGCCGGTGAAGTCGCCGACCTCCACGAAGCAGACCTCGGGCAGGTCCGGTCGCAGTCCCATAGCCGCCTTCTCGGTGCGGCCGCCGGTGCACAGCACGACGGTGCGCTGCCCCTGCGCGGCCAGGACCGACACGGCCTGCTCCACGCTGGCCCGCCAGGACGCGGTGGAGAACGGGCGGACGATCCCGGTGGTGCCCAGGATCGAGATCCCGCCGAGGACGCCAAGCCTCGCGTTCGTGGTCTTGCGGGCCATCCGCTCCCCGCCGGGCACGGAGACGACCACCAGCGCCCCCCGGACGCTCAGGTCGGTCACCTCGCCCACTGCCTCGGTGATCATCGCCCGGGGGGTCGCGGTGATGGCTGGCTCGCCGACTTCGATGCCCAGCCCGGGCTTGGTGACCACGCCGACGCCCTCGCCGCCCTCCAGGGCCACCCCCGGCTCGGTGCGCCAGCGCACGATCGCGGTCAGGTGCGCGCCGTGGGTCACGTCCGGGTCGTCGCCGGCGTCCTTGACCACGACGGCCGTGCCCTGCCGGGGGGAGTAGGCGCAGGACTCGACGGGGAAGGCCACCCGCCGTCCGCCGGGCAAGGGGATCTCCACGCGATGCTGGGGGGCCTGGTCGCGCAGGGCGGTGGCGGCGGCCTTGGCCGCCGCCGAGGCGCATGTGCCGGTGGTCCACCCGGTCCGCAGCGCCCGGGGCCGGACCTTGGCCGTGCGGGGCAGGTCCGGCTCCCGCAGTTCCGGGGGTTCGTTCACGGGCTGGCTCTGATCGTGGGCCGGCCCGTTCACGGGCTGGCTCTGGTCGTGGGCTGGCCCGTTCACGGCCTGGCCTCGCGCAGGGCGGTGCGGGCGTCCGGGTCGGCCCGGCGGAAACCGTGGAAATGCCCGGGGTGGTACAGCCGGGACCGGGTGCCGTGCGCGCCGAGCGCCGGCCCGACCAGGAACAGCGTGTGCTTCCAGAGCTTGCGGGCCCGGGCCGTCTCGGCCAGCGTGCCGACCGTGCACTCCACCACCAGCTCATCGGGCCAGGTCGCCCGGTAGGCCACGATCACCGGCGTGCCGGGCGGGTAGCCGCCGTCCAGCAACTCCGCCTGAAGCTGCCCCGACCGGGCGGCGGAGAGGAACACGGCCATGGTGGTGCCGTGCCGGGCCAGGTCGCTGATCTCCTCGCCGGGCGGCATCGGGGTCTTGCCGCCGCCCAGCCGGGTCAGCACCACGGACTGGGCCACCTCGGGGACCGTGAGTTCCCGGTCGGCCAGGGCGGCGACCGCAGCGTAGGCGCTGACCCCCGGGATGGTCTCGTGCCGCAGGCCGAGTTCGTCGCACAGGTCCCGCTGCTCCTGCACCGCGCCCCACAGCGCGGGATCACCGGAATGGATCCTGGCTACCACCAGGCCGTCGTCCCGGGCCCGCTGGTAGAGCGGGCTGACTCCCTCCAGCGGCAGCTGGGCCGAGTCAACCACCTGGGCGCCCGGCCGGGCGTGCTGGAGCACGTCCGGGTGGACCAGGCTGGCCGCCCAGATGACCACGTCCGCCTCGCCGATGACCCGGGCGGCGCGCAGGGTAAGCAGGTCGGCGGCCCCGGGCCCGGCCCCGACGAACCACACCTTGGCCCGGCCCGCAGCCTGCCGCGGGCCCGTCTCGGGGCCAGCCGCCCGGCCGGTCACCGGGGCGGTCACAGTTTCCCCCCGCGCATCGCGCGCCGGGCCGGCACCAACAGGGTGGACAGATACGGCGCGGGGCCGGTCATCGCCGCCGCCGGCCGGATGTCCTCGCCGGGCAGCCCGAGGCTGGCGCCGTGCACCGCGTCGTCGAGACGCCCCGCCTCCCTGACCGCGGCCAGGACCTCGGGCAGGTGCCGCCCGCTCTTGTAGCCGACCACGGTGTCGAAGCGGGCCAGCGCGGCCCGGAACGCCGGGACCCCCGCGGTCAGCGGGAGCAGGGCCAGGCTCTCCCGGCCCTCGCACAGCACGGTCCCGCTCCGCGCGGCCAGGTCCTGCATGGCCGTGATGCCCGGCACGGTCGCCGTGGTCAGCCCGGCCACCCGTTCGCGGACGCCGCTGGCCAGGTAGGTGAAGGTGGAGTAGACGTTGGGATCGCCGATGGTGGCGAAGGCGATCAGCGCCGCGCCCGCCCGGAACGCGGCGGCCGCCGCGTCCGCAGCCGCGTCCCAGGCCGCGACGCGGCGGCCCTGGTCTTCCCGCTCGTTGAGGGCGAACGCGACGCGCTGGATCCGGTCGTGCCGCAGGTGCGCCCGCACCGTGGCCTCCGCCCGGCCGGGGCCGCCGCTGTCGGTCCCGGGGGAGCCGCCCGTTAGCGCGCCGCCCGTTAGCGCGCCGTCCGCTAGCGGGCCGTCCGCCAGCGGGCCCTCCGCCAGCACGGGCACCAGCACCAGGTCGGCTTCGTTGAGCACGCGGACCGCCTTGACCGTGACCAGGTCCGGGTCCCCGGGACCAACACCTACGCCAACCAGCCGCGGCCCGGGGCCCGCCGGGCCGCTCATGCGGCGGCCGCCGCGACCACCCGCCGCGCCAGGTCCGGGTATCCGGCCCAGTGGAGGTGCAGGTAGGAGGCGTGCACGGCCTGCCGGACGAAGCCCTCGGGCCGGCCGCCGAACGTCCAGGCCGGAGCGGGAGAGTGCGGCGGGTCCACGGTGGTGCGGTGGAACTCGTGACCGCGCACGGCGACCCCGGCCGGGGCCACCACTGAGTCGGCGGCGGCCGTCGCGTCGCGGTAGCCCAGGGTGAGCCGGCCGGTCATCCCGGCCGTCGCGTCCAGCACCCCGCACATGGGCTGGCCGTCCAGTTCGCGGGCCAGGTACAGCAGCCCGGCGCACTCCGCGATCACCGGTCTCCCGGCCCGGGCCAGCCGGGCCACGTCCGCGCGGAGCGGCTCGTTGGCGGCCAGGTCGGCCACGTGCACCTCCGGGAACCCGCCGCCGAGCACCAGCGCCGCGGTGCCGGGCGGCAGGGACTCGTCGCGCAGTGGGTCCACACGGGCCACCTCGGCCCCGGCCGCGGCCAGCAGTTCTGCCGTTTCCGGGTAGCTGAAGCTGAACGCGGCCCCGCCGGCCACGGCGACGACCGGCGCGCGGCCCGTGGTACGCCTGACCGGGTCTGCCGGGCCGCAGGCGGCCCGCGTGCTGGCGGGGCCCGTGGGGCTCATGGGGCTCATGGGGCCCGTGGGGCCAGAGAGTGTGGGCGGCTGGGCCGGGGAC
>JAOPYP010000553.1 GCA_025964635.1 Actinomycetes bacterium
GTCACGATCCGGGAGCGAACCCGGGTCACCGGGGTCCTGACCGCGGACGGCCGCGGCGGCCGCGTGGTGACCGGGGTGCGCACGACCGACGGCGACATCGAGGCCGAGATCGTGGTCAACTGCGCCGGGCAGTGGGCCAAGCAGGTGGCGGGCTGGTGCGGGGTGACCGTCCCGCTGCACTCCTGCGAGCACTTCTACGTGGTGACCGACCAGATCGACGGGATCCACCGGGACCTGCCGGTGCTCCGCGACCCGGACGGCTACACCTACTTCAAGGAAGAAGTGGGCGGCCTGGTCGTGGGCGGGTTCGAGCCGGACGCCAAGCCGTGGGTGTCCCCGGACGAGATCCCGTACCCGTTCGAGTTCCAGTTGCTGGGCGAGGACTGGGAGCACTTCGCGCCGCTGATGGAGCAGGCCCAGCGGCGCATCCCGGCGCTGCGCGAGACTGGCATCAAGAAGTTCTACAACGGCCCGGAGAGCTTCACCCCCGACAACCAGTTCATCGCCGGTGAGGCGCCCGGGCTGCGGAACTTCTTCGTCGGGGCGGGCTTCAACTCGGTCGGCATCGCGTCCGCGGGCGGCGCCGGGCGGGCGCTGGCCGAGTGGATCCTCAGCGGTGACCCGGGCCTGGACCTGACCGCCGCCGACATCCGGCGGTTCGCGCCGTTCCACGGCAACACCCGGTTCCTGCGCGACCGGGTCGGCGAGGTGCTCGGCCTGCACTACGCGGTGCCGTGGCCGAACCGGGAGCTGGCCACGGCCCGGCCGCTGCGCCGCTCCCCCGTGCACCACCTGACGGCGGCGGCCGGCGCGTGCTTCGGCAGCCGGATGGGCTGGGAGCGGCCCAACGTGTTCGCGCCACCCGGTCTCATGCCGCCGAGCACGGAGCCGGTCATCGGCTACACCTGGGGCGTGCCGGGCTGGCTGCCGTGGTCGGCCGCGGAACAGCGGGCGGCCCGCCGGGATGTGGCCCTATTCGACCAGACGTCGTTCTCCAAGTACCTGCTGACCGGGCCGGACAGTGAACGGGCCCTGCAGTGGCTGTGCACCGCGGACGTGGCCGTGCCGCCGGACCGGACCGTGTACACCGGGATGCTGAACGAACGGGGCCGCTACGAGTCCGACCTGACCGTGACCCGCCTGTCCGCGGAGGAGTTCCTGCTGGTCAGCAGCTCGGCCACGACCGAGCGGGACCAGGACCACATCCGGCGCCGGATGCCGGCGGACGCCTGGGCGCGGCTGGTCGACGTGACCTCGGCCTACGCGGTGCTCGGCGTGATGGGGCCGAGGTCACGGGCGCTGCTGGCCGCACTGTCCACGGCGGATCTGAGTGATCAGGCGTTCCCGTTCGGGACGAGCCGGGAGATCGACCTGGGCTACTTCCGCCTGCGCGCGACCCGGATCACCTACGTGGGCGAGCTGGGCTGGGAGCTGTACGTGCCGGCCGAGTGCGCGGTCGGGGTGTTCGAGCTGCTCACCGGCGCGGGCCCGGGGTTCGGGCTGGCCCAGGCCGGCTACTACACCATCGAGTCCATGCGGCTGGAAAAGGGATACCGGGCCTTCGGCCGCGAGCTGACCCCGGAGTACGGCCCGGCAGAGGCGGGGCTGCTGTTCGCCTGCAAGCTCGGCGGCGACGTCCCGTTCCTCGGCCGGGAGGCGGTGGAGAAGGCGCGGGCCGAGGGGCCCCGGCGGCGGCTGGTCTCGGTGGTCCTCGGAGACCCGGCCCGGGACGGGGCGGAGACTCCCGGGGCCCGGCCCGGCCGGGATCACGGCGGGGACCGGGACCGCGACCGGCGCGGCCCCATGCTCTGGGGCGGTGAGCTCGTGCTGCGGAACGGCGTGCCGGTGGGCCAGCTGACCTCGGCGGCCTGGGGCGAGGCGGTCGGCCGGGCGGTGGGCCTCGGCTACCTGCGGCACCCGGCCGGCGACGTGATCACGCCGGAGTTCCTGCGCACCGGCCACTACCAGGTCAACGCCGGCGGCGACCTCTACCCGGCCACCGTGTCCCTGCGCCCGCCTTTCGACCCCGCCGGCACCCGCGTCCGCGGCCGCTAACCCCGCGGTTCCCCCGGCGCCCCCGGGTGCGCCTCGGCGCCCCGGTCCCCCGGGACCCACGTTCGCCCCACCCACCCACCTCTACTGCCTCACCGGCCACTTCCGCCCACGTTTCCCGCGGATCGTGCGCCGAAACGGGCAAATCACCCCGCCAGGACGCACCGTGCGCGGGAAACGTGGGAACCACCCCGAGGACGACTCCGGGACGGGGCCGTGCTGACGAACTCGCATGATCACGGTCAATTTGTGACACCTACCCCTTCTTCACCGTGATCACGGTTCAGCGCCGGGTCGGGAGGAGGATGGCGGGGCGCAGTGGCGTACGGAGGGGGTCTGGTGAGGTCGGTAGCCGGGTGGGCGCGGCAGCCGCGGGAGTGGCCGGTGCTGCAGGGGCTGCTGCCGCTCCGCCGGGACCAGGTGCCCGGGGACCTGCTCGCCGGGGTCACGCTGGCCGCGCTGGGCATCCCCGAGGTGCTCGGCTACGCCCGGATCGCCGGGATGCCGGTGGTCACCGGGCTGTACACGCTGCTGCTGCCGATGGCCCTGTTCGCCGTGTTCGGCGCCTCGCGCCACCTGGTCGTCGCGGCGGACTCCGCGACCGCGGCCATCCTGGCCGCGGCCCTGATCCGGCTGGCCGACCCCGGCTCGGCGCAGTACATCCGGCTGGCCGGGCTCGCGGCCCTGCTCACCGGCGCCCTGCTGCTGATCGCCCGGCTGGCCCGGCTCGGCTTCCTGGCCAACTTCCTGTCCCGCACGGTGCTGCTCGGCTTCCTGACCGGGGTCGGGATCCAGGTCGCGATCGGGCAGCTGCCGGACATGCTCGGGGTCAGCGCGCCCAGCCCGCATACGGTGATCAAGCTCGGGCAGACGGTTGAGGCACTTCCCCAGGCCCACGGCCTCACCGTCGCCGTGTCGCTCAGCGTGGTGGCGGTGATGATGGCCGCCCGCCGGATCACCCGGCGGATCCCCGGCGCGCTGATCGCGGTCGTCGGCGCGATCATCGCCAGCCGGGTGGCCGATCTGGCCGCGCACGGGGTCAGCGTGCTCGGCTACGTGCCCCGCGGGCTGCCCGCCGTCGGGCTGCCGGCCCTCGGGCGGCACGACGCCCTCGCGCTGCTGGGCACCTCAGCGTCAATCTTCATCGTCATCCTGGCCCAGAGCGCGGCCACCGCCCGCGCGTACGCGGCCAAGTACGCCGAGCCGTTCGGCACGGACACCGACCTGATCGGGCTGGGGGCGGGCAACATCGCCGCCGCCTTCACCGGCACGTTCGTGGTGAACGGGAGCCCGACCAAGACCCAGATCGTCGACGACGCGGGCGGCCGCAGCCAGCTGGCCACGCTCACCACCAGCGCGGTCGCCCTCGTGGTGCTGCTCGTCGCCACCGGACCGCTCAGCTTCCTCCCGGACGCCGCGCTGGCCGCGGTGGTGTTCCTGATCGGCGCCGAACTGGTGGACGTCCGCGGCATCCGGCGGCTTCTGCGGGTCCGCCCCTACGAGTTCGCGGTCGCCGTGATCACCGCGGCGGCCGTGGTGGCCCTGAGCGTCCAGGACGGCATTCTGGTCGCCGTGATCGCCTCGATCATCGATCACCTGCGGCACAGTTACCGGCCCCGCAACAGCGTGCTGGTGAAGTCGGCGGAAGGGCACTGGAAGACCACGCCGGTGACGCGGGGCGCGCGGACCGAGCCGGGGCTGGTCATCTACCGTTTCGGCACCAGCCTGTACTTCGCGAACACCTCCCGGCTGCTGGAAGACCTCATGGCGATCACCGCCCAGGGTGGCCCGCTGCACTGGTTCGTCCTCGACGGCGCGGCCATCGGTGACGTGGACTACACGGCCTCCTCGATGCTGAGCGGCGCCATCGCCCAGCTGCATCAGCGGCACGTCCGGTTCGTGGTGACCAGCCTGATGACGCCGGTACACCACCAGCTCGAGCACTACGGGATCACCGGCGCCGCCGGCCCGGACGCGTACTTCGACACGCCGGGTGAGGCCCTCGAGGCGTTCAGCGCCAGCACTTCCCGGCCGGACCCTCCCAGCTGATAACGGCCGCGGCCCAGACGCGGGGCGCCCGACGGGCGGGCTTCAGCCGCCCGCCACATGCAGTTCTTGAAGAATTTCCCGGGCGGTGCTTGGCTTCGCTGCGGAACGCGGGCCGTCCGGTGGGGACGGCCGGCGTGGTGCGCCGGAGGTGACCCATGGCCAGAAAGTTCGTTCCTGCCGTGCTCTCGCTGGGGGCAGCGGGGGCGCTGGCGCTCAGCCTGACCGCTGCGGCCTCGGCACCCGGGGGGCCGGCCGGGCGGGCCGGGCGAGCTGCCCAGGCCGCCGCGGGTCAGGGCGGCACGTGCGTGCTCGGCGCGGGCGGAAAGATCCGCCACGTCATCTACATGCAGTTCGACAACACGCACTACACCCGGGACAACCCGAACGTGCCCAGCGACCTGCAGCAGATGCCCAACCTGCTGCACTTCCTCACCGGCCAGGGCACCCTGGTCACGCACGAGCACACGCCGCTGATCGCGCACACGGCCAACGACATCGTCACGTCAGAGTCCGGTCTGTACGGCAGCCACCAGGGCATGCCCATCGCCAACACGTACAACTACTACAAGCCGGACGGGGTCACCGACACGGCGGGCTCGTTCGCCTACTGGACCGACCCCATCGTGGACTACACCACCGCGACGAGCGCGCCGGTGGGCGATTCCACCCCCACCATGGTCAGCCCGAGCGGCGCCAACGCTCCGGCTCCCTGGGCGTCCTACACCCGGGCGGGCTGCAACTTCGGCACGGTCGCCGGGGCTAATACGGAACTGGAGAACACCGTCCCCGACGTCTCCCACGTCTTCGGGGCGAACTCGCCCGAAGCGAAGGAGGCGGCGAATCCCACGCTGCAGAACAAGGCGGCGGCCGATTTCGAGGGCCTGGCCGTGCACTGCGCCCAGGGTGCCAGTGTCTGCAACAGCGCCCGCGGCGGGCGTCCGGACGTGCTGCCGAATGAGCCCGGCGGCTACCACGGATACCAGGCGCTGTACGGCAGCAAGTTCGTCCAGCCAGTCATCAGCCCCGCCGGGCCGGTCCGGAACCTGAGCGGCGCGGTGATCAGGGACTCCAGCGGGGACATCGGCTTCCCCGGTTACAACGGCATGACCGGCGCGAACGCGCTCGCCTACACGCTGGACATGCAGCTGCACGGCGTCCCGGTCACCGACACCTACCTGAGCGACATGCACGAGTCGTGGAAGACCGGGAGCCCTTTCGGGCCCGGCCAGGCCGGGTACCAGAAGCAGCTGCGGGAGGAGAACGCCGCGTTCGGCACGTTCTTCGCGGAGCTGGCCGCCCACGGGATCACCAGGCAGAACACGCTGTTCGTGGTCACGGCCGACGAGGGTGACCACTTCGTCGGCGGCCCGGCCAGCCCGGCCGGCTGCAACGGGGTGACTGTGACCTGCCACTACTCCCGGATTGGCGAGGTCAACGGCAACCTGACCGGGCTGCTGGGCGCCGCCGGGATCACCGCGCCGTTCGACGTCGCGGCGGACTCCGCCCCGGTCGTCTATGTGCACGGCCAGCCCACCCGGACCGCCGGGCAGGCCCGGTCGCTGGAGCAGGCCGCGGCCGCGCTGAAGGGGCAGGATCTGGCCACCGGGAGGACGGTGCGGCTCACCAACTACCTGGCCGACCCGGTCGAGCTGAAACTGCTGCACATGGTCACCGGGGACGCTAAGCGCACTCCCTCATTGGTGCTGTTCGGCAACCAGGACTTCTGGCTCAGCAGCGGCAAGACGAGCTGCGGCTCGTCCTGCTTCACCGAGACGGCCGGCACCGACGCCTGGAACCACGGTGACGTCAGCCCGCAGATCAACACCACCTGGCTGGGCCTGGCCGGCCCGGGCGTGGCGCACCGGGGCGTGGACAGCACGCTCTGGTCGGATCACACGAACATCCAGCCGACGATCATGGCCCTGCTCGGGCTGCGTGACGACTACGCCCCGGACGGCCGGGTGCTCAGCGAGATCTTCACGCGCGCCGCGCTGCCCGCCGGGATGCGCCCGGACCGGCCGGCTCTGCTGGCGCTCGGCCGGGTCTATACCCAGATCGAGGCGCCCGTCGGCGCTTTCGGGCTGGACACCCTGAAGGCCTCGACCGGGGCCCTGGCCAGCCACTCACCCGGTGACGCCACCTACTCCCGGATCGAGCAGAAACTCCGGCAGCTGGGGAGCGAGCGGGACGCCCTCGGGGCCCGCATGCGGGCGCTGCTGCTCGGCGCGGCATTTGGCGGCCATGCGGTGGCTCCTGGCGCGGCCGCCGACCTCATCCGGCAGGGCGAGCGGCTCCTCGGGCAGGCCGCGGTGCTGGCCGGGTCCGCCCGGGTCAGCTAGCAGGGGTCAGCCAGCCGGGTTCAGCCAGCCGGGCCAGTGACCTGGCCGGACGCGCTCCCGAACTCGATCCGGGAGCCGTCCGGTCCAGGCGCTGACCCGGACAGCGTGACCGTGTCGCCGTCGGCCAGGTAGCTGCGCGTCTGCCCGTCCGGCAGCGTGATCGGGTCCCGGCCGCCGGTGGTCATCTCCAGCAGCGAGCCCATCTCGTCGTGCCGGAAACTGGACACCGTGCCCGAGCCGTACAGGTCGCCGGTGCGCAGCGCGGCACCGTTCACGGTCAGGTGCGCGAGCTGCTGAGCCCCGGTCCAGTACATGGTGGCGAAGCGCGGCCGCGAGATGACCTGGCCGTTGATGCTCAGGGCGAGGTCGATGTCCAGGCCCCAGGGCAGGCTTTCCCGCAGGTAGCTGAGGGGCTCGGGGTCCTGGGCCGGGGGTGGTACGCGGGACTGCTCCAGCGCGGCCAGCGGGATGACCCACGGCGAGATCGTGGTCGCGAAGGACTTGCCCAGGAACGGCCCCAGCGGCCGGGATTCGAACGCCTGGATGTCCCGCGCGCTCCAGTCGATCAGTAGCACCACGCCGAACACGTGCTGGGTGAACGCCCCGGCGGGCACGGGCTGGCCCAGGGCCGACCCCACCCCCACCACGAAACCGATCTCCGCCTCGAAGTCCAGCCGGCGGGTCGGCGCCAGCTCGGGCCGCGCGTGGCCGGGAGCGAGCTGGCCGCGCGGGCGCTGCACCGGGGTGCCGCTGACCACCACCGTGCCGGCCCGGCCGTGGTAGCCGACCGGCATCTCCCGCCAGTTGCGGTGCACCTGCGGGTCGCCGGGCCGCAGGACCCGTGCGGCGTTGGTCGCGTGCTCGAGCGAGGAATAGAAGTCCGCGAAGTCCGCCACCTCGAACGGGAGGTGCAAGGTGGCCTCGGCAATCGGCACGAGCTCGCCGATCTGGCCGCCGCGGACTGACCCGAGCAGCCGTTCCCGGGTGCGCTGCCAGGCCCGCGGCCCGCGGCTCATAAATGCGTTGAGCGAGGGCCCGGCGAAAATCGGGTCGCCGAACGTGCGGTGCAGGTCGACGATGTACGTGCCCAGGCCCGCCCCCACCCGGGGGCTGTCCGCGCCCCGGGAGAACACGCAGTACGGCAGGGCGTGCTCGGTGAACGTCGGCAAGGTCAAGGAATGTCCAGGGAGATCGCGTAGGTGAAGCGATCGCCACGGTAGTGGATCCGGGCCACGTCCACCGGGGTAGTTCCGGCCGCGTAGGTCACGTTTTCGGAAACCAGTACCGGGCTCAGCGCATCGATCTGCAGCAGCGCGGCCACCTCGGCCGGCGCGGTACGGGCCGAGACCTCATTGTCGATCCTGGTGAGCGGCAGCGACAGCTCGTCGCGGAGGATCTTGGTGACCGGGGCCTGGGCCAGCGCCTCGTCGCTGACCCGGGCGGCGTGCTCGGCACGAAGGTAGTTCTCGGCGTAGCTGACCGGCACGCCGTCGTCGAGGCGCAGCCGGCGGATCAGCACGGCCTCACGCACCGGGCCGAGTCGCGCGGGCAGCGCGCGGGCCGATACCCGGGTCCGGCTGAGGACCCGCACCTCGTCGCTGGACTGCTGGGCCATGACCGCGTCCGCCGAGCCCAGGACACGCAGCGGCCGGGCGCGCAGCGCGTCGGCGTTGACGAACGTGCCGCGCCGCCGGTGCCTGCTGATCAGGCCCTCGGCGGCCAGGGAACTCAGCGCTTGGCGCACGGTGGTCAGGCTCACCCCGTAGTGCCGGGCCAGCTGCGCCTCGGTCGGCAGCCGGAGGTCGCCGTCCCGGTCCAGCCCCACGATGGCGGCGCGCAGGCTCTGGGCCAGCTGGTACCACAGCGGCAGCATGCCGGAGAACCGCGGCGCCGGGCCTGCGAGCAGCGCGTCAGGCACCGGGCGCTGCGAAGGACGGGGTCAGCCCGGCCCAGACCGAGTCATAGTCGGGCTGGCGGTGCGGCGCCTCCATGGCCTGCCGGGTCGGGATGATCATCCAGCGGGTCTCAAACATGAACGCCAGGGTGTCCGCGACCTTCTGCGGGGCCAGTTCCGCACGGCTGGCCCGGGCGAACGTCTCGGCGTCCGGGCCGTGCGAGGTGAATGTGTTGTGCAGGCTGGCCCCGCCGGGCCGGAACCCCTCGGCCTTGGCGTCGTAGGCGCCCCGCACCAGGCCCATGAACTCGGACATCACGTTGCGGTGGAACCAGGGCGGCCGGAACGTGTCCTCTCCGACCAGCCAGCGCGGCGGGAAGATGACGAAGTCGACGTTGGCCAGGCCGGGCGACTCGGACGGTGAGGTCAGCACGGTGTAGATCGACGGGTCCGGGTGGTCGAAACTGACCGTGCCGAGCACCATGAAGTTCGCGGTGTCGTACTTGACCGGCACGTAGCTGCCGTGCCAGGCCACCACGTCCAGCGGCGAATGGTCGTAACCCGCCGCCCACAGGTTGCCGCCGAACTTCTGCACCACCTCGACCGGGCCGCGGCCTTCCTCGTAGGCGGCCGCCGGGGCCAGGAAGTCGCGCTCGTTGGCCAGGCCGTTGGCGCCGATCGGGCCGCGCTCGGGGAGGGTGAACGGGGCGCCGTAGTTCTCGCACAGGTAGCCGCGCGCCGGGCCGCCGGGCAGGTCGACCCGGAACCGGATGCCCCGGGGCACCACGGCGATCTCGCCCGGGCTCAGCTGCAGCGGGCCCAGCTCGGTGTGCAACACGAGGGTGCCCTGCTGCGGCACGAACAGCAGTTCCCCGTCCGCGTCCACGAAATAGCGGTCGGTCATCGGCGCGGTGGCGGCGTACAGGTGCACGGCCATCCCGCTGCGGGTCCGCAGATCCCCGTGACCGCCCATGGTGTACAGGCCGTCGACGAAGTCCACCGGGCCGGCCGGCAGCGGCAGCGGATCCCAGCGCAGCCGGTTGGGGTCCGGCTCGATCTCGTCGAACGGCGTGCCGCGCATTGATCCGTTACCGATCCGGTCGAAGCGCGGGTGAGCCGCGGACGGCATGATCCGGTACACCCAGGTGCGCCGGTTGACCGCGCGCGGCTGGGTGAACGCGGTCCCGCTCAGCTGCTCCGCGTACAGGCCCAGCGGGGCGCGCTGCGGGGAGTTGCGGCCCGCAGGCAGGGCGCCCGGGACGGCTTCGCTGACGAACTCATTCCCGAATCCCGGCTGATAGCGATGGCCGTCCGAGCGCCTCTCCGCCATGGGTACTCCCCCATATCATCTGATTCCTCCGCTCAATCAGATCATTGAGTGGGCGGCCGGGTCAACCAGTGGGCGGCCGGGTTCGGGCCGGGTTCGGGCCGGGTTTCTGGCCGGGTTCGGGCGTGGACCCGCACCGAGTGGGGGCGCGCGGTGATGGGCGGTGGGTCAGCAGGCGGTAGCTACAGCAGCGACCCGCGGGCGCAGTAACCCGCCGGAGCCAGGCAGTTGGGGCACCAGGCTGGGACCGACCCGCAGCAGCGCCTCGGCCTCGTCCGCGGGCATCGGGACGGCCAGCAGGTAACCCTGCCCGTAGCGGCAGCCCATCGAGACCAGCATGTCCCGCTGCACTTCGCTCTCGATGCCCTCGGCGATCACGGTCAGCCCCAGCGTCTTGGCGATCCGGATGATCACTTCGACGAGGGCCAGCCGCTTGGTGGACACGGCGATCCCGTCCACAAAGGACTTGTCCACCTTGAGCAGGTCGATCGGCAGCTCACGCAGGTAGCTCAGGGACGAGTAGCCGGTACCGAAGTCATCGATGGCCAGCCGCACCCCCATGCCCTTCAGCTCGTCCAGGTCGGCCTGGAGGCGCTGGTCCGGGCGGAGCAGGCCGCTCTCGGTCAGCTCCAGCACCAGGGACGACGGGGCCAGGCCGGATTCGGTCAGCCGCCGCCTGACCCCCCGGACGAAGCCCGGGTCACGCAGCTGGCGGGCGGCCACGTTCACGCTCACGTACACCGGCGGGTGGCCGGGGACACGCTGCTGCCAGCGGGCGACGTCGGCGGTGGCCTGCTGGAGAACCCAGGCGCCCAGCGGGACGATGTGGCCGGTCTCCTCGGCCAGGGTGATGAACTGGTCCGGCTGCACCATGCCCCACTCCGGGTGCGGCCAGCGCAGCAGGGCCTCGAACCCGGCCACCGCACCGGTGGTGAGCTCCACGATCGGCTGGTAGACCAGGGTGAACGCCGACTCCGCCACCGCGCGGTCCAGGGCGGCCTGCAGGTCGTGGCGGCGCATCATGCCGGTGCTGAGGACCGGCTGGTAACGGCGCCATTGGCGCTTGCCCGCCGCCTTGGCCGCATACAGCGCGAGGTCGGCGTGGCGGACCAGGTCGCTGGTGCTGGTGGAATCCTCGCTGGTAGCGACGCCCACGGTGGCGGTGGCGATGGCCGAGCCGATGGCCAGCGTGAACGGTTCCTGGAAGGCCAGGACGATGGCCTCGGCCAGGTTCTCCACCGAGGCGCTGTCCGGCGCCTCCTCGATCAGCAGCCCGAACTCATCCCCGCCCAGCCGGGCCGCGGTGCCGTGACCCGCGGTGAGGGCGGACAGCCGCATCCCCGCGGCGACCAGCAGCTCGTCACCAACGCTGTGCCCCATGGTGTCGTTGATCACCTTGAAGTCGTCCAGGTCGATGAAGAGCGCGCCGACGATCACGTCCGTGCGCCGGGCGCGGGCTATCGCCCGCACCACCCGCTCCTGGAACAGCATCCGGTTGGGCAGCCCGGTGAGCGAGTCGTGGAAGGCCCGGTACTTGAGCTCCCGCTCGAGCTGGCGCTGCTCCGTGACGTCCCGCAGGGTGAGCACCAGGCCGCCGACGGTGGGCTCGTGCCGCAGGTCACTGCACCTGACCTCGACCTCGACGTAGGAGCCGTCGCGGGCGGTGATCCGCCAGTCCTCGTCGATGTCCGCGCCGCCGCCGCGGCGCATCTCGGCCAGGGCGCGGGAGATCTCCTCCCGCTCGTCGGGCTGGACGAGATCCCAGAGGTTCTCCCCGTCCACGGGGACGTCGCCGAAGATGCCCTGCGCCGACGGGGTCGCGTACCGGACGCGGCCGTCGTCGTCCACGATCAGGATGACGTCGGAGGTGTCGTGCACCAGGGTGCGGAAGTACGCCTCGCTGTTGCGCCGGATCACCTCACGGCTCAGCAGGACCCGCTCGACCACCAGGGCCGCCTGCCGGGCCAGCACCTCGAATGTCCCGGCCAGCGCGGCCAGCTCCCGGCTGGGCCCGGACACGGCGAGCACCCCGATCAGCGGGTCACCGGCGGGCCTGTCTTGCAGGGCCAGCGGGGAGAGCAGGACACCTGACTGGTCCCCCTCCGGGCCGGCCAGCAGATGCGGCCCGGGCCCGCTCAGCAGCGAGAGCCACTGGTCCGTCTGGGCGGCGGGCATCTCCGTGACCACGGACGGCTGATCCGGCGGGGCGCCCACCACCCGCAGCGTGCCGCCGTGGCGTACGGCCAGCACGGCCGGCCCGGGCTGCCGCCCCTCCATCAGCGAAGCCACCCCCGACCGGACGGCACTGGCGGCCTGCTCCACCGTGGCCGCCGCGGCCAGCGCCGCCCCGGCCTGCCGCAGGAGGTGGGCCCGGGCCAGCGTCTGGCGGAGCGTGGCGGCCACGTCAGCGAGCCGGGAGAGGACCAGGACGTACAGCAGCGCGGAACAGACCGCGATCACCCCGGCGTCCTGGACCCGGTGCGCGACGGCCTCGGCCAGCAGCACCGCGGGGGCGATCAGCGAGGCGAGCATGATCAGGGTCAGCCGGACCACCGAGCTGGGGGGGCGCTGGCGGGCCACCGGCTGGGTGAGTTCCCTCATGCTCGGGTGCAGCGCGGCCGCCCCCCAGGCCGCGTAGAACACGGCCCAGCCGAAGTCGGCGAGGGTGCCGATGCGGAACGAGCTGTACAACTGGATGGAACCGAAGGCCACATCCGAGGCGAGCAGCCCCACGCTGCCCAG
>JAOPYP010000341.1 GCA_025964635.1 Actinomycetes bacterium
AGGCTGGGCCGCGGGGGCCGGGCTGGCCGGCTGGGCCGGGATGACGCTCAGCTTCCTGCCCGTGCTGCGGCTGTACCGGCTGGCCTGGTTTCGGGCGCCCGTTTTGCCCCTCGTGGCCATGCTCTACGCCGTGATGACGGCGGATTCCGCCCGCCGGCACTACGCCGGACGGGGCGGTGAATGGAAGGGCCGGACCATGGCCCCGCGCCGCGAGCAGAGCGCAACAAACCGCCCTTAAGTACCCTGAATTAATCACCATAAAGCATTTTCAACCGGCTGCTTCGTACGCCTAAAAGGCATTCAGGAACAGATCGGAATGGATCGCCTGGCGAGCCTTAACTTCATTCCCGATCTCGCTCTGGCGAACCTGTGACATGCTTCATGTCGCACTAGGTGAGTCCATCAATACTCGTGCTAAAGTCACTGCTGGACTCGGCGGGGCGGGGAGTCAGCGCTTTATCGCAGACGACTACGAGACAAGTCCGGGGCCGGTCCCAGCATTACCGCCTTTGCCTCCGGAATTCCTTTTATCCGGCCCGGTAATCATCAAGGGGAAGGAAGTAATCGATGCGTAGACGCATCACCCGGACGCTCTTTGCCGCCGCGGCGGCAGGCGTCACGGCCAGCACCCTCGGCCTCAGTGCCGTGGGCGCCGCCAACGCGGCCGTGGCCACCAAGGCGCAGCCGGCCACCATCGGCACCACGATCGCTACCACGAGCACGGCGGGGTACGAGGCGAGCGGGCGGGACTTCCGCTACATCAGCTCGACCCTCACGGTGCCGGACACCTCGTTCCTGACCGGCATCTACCCGCAGGAGTACATCCAGCTCTCCAACGGGTCCCTCACCCAGCCCACCGGCGGCGGTGACCAGTACATCCGGGCCGGGATCGAGGCGTGTGTCGTGGCCCGGTCGTTCGGCGCCACCTGCCCCACCGGCACCTGGGTGGCATTCGTCGAGGCGTTCGACAACTCGCTGAGCGGGCCGTACTTCTCGCACTTCTACAACCTGGCGGGCGTGAACCAGGGCGACGGCGTCAACTTCAGCATCTACTACGACGAGGCCGGCAACGAGCTGCACTTCGTCATCACGCCGCCGTCCACGTCCGGTACGCCGCAGTACTACAAGACCCAGGCGTACGGGGCGATCTTCGATCACGCGGCCGCGCTGGATGACTTCACCGACAGCACCGGGACGCCGATCCCGCTGCCGTTCTTCATCCACGCGTTCCGGATCAACCAGTTCCTGCAGGGCGCCATCACCACCGAGCATGGCCTCCGCGGCTCGTTCGTGGGTCCGTGGACGACCAGCCCGGTCGAGGCGACCAGTAACGGCCTGCCGTTCCCGTCCGGGCACGTCCGGGTCTCGCCGAACGCGCTGTGGTCGGACGGCCTGGTGGCCAACGGCGCGGTGCGCGCCAACGACGCCTTCGGCGTCTGGGCTCGCTGAGCCCGGCCTGATCAGGGCCTCCGGGCCCTGACCAGGGCTCATCTCACACGCTGCTGCCCGGGCCGGTTCTCCGGCCCGGGCAGCAGCGTGTTTGGCAAAGTTAAATCCATGTCATGGAGTAATCATTAGAGTACGCAGAGTAGGGAACTGATACCGGAGGGGCGGCAGGGCCAACCTGAAAATCACCGACGGGGGCATGCCGGACATCGGTCCTGTTTATTACCCGCCCAGACCAAAACCGGACTTGTCCCCAGGCGTCACAGGAGGGAACCTACCGATGCGAAGCCGCATCATGACTGCGCTCGTCGCCACCGCGGCGGCGGGCGCTACTGCCACGACCCTCGGCTTGGCGGCCGCGGGTACCGCGAACGCGGCCGTGACCACCAAGGCCCAGCCGAGCATGATCGGGACCACGATCGGTTCCACCAGCTCGGCCGGGTACGAGGCGAGCGGGCGGGACTTCCGCTACATCAGCTCGACGATCACGGTCCCGGACACCTCGTTCCTGACCGGCATCTACCCGCAGGAGTACATCCAGCTCTCCAACGGGTCACTCACCCAGCCCACGGGCGGCGGTGACCAGTACACCCGGGCCGGGATCGAGTCGTGTGTCGTGGCGCGGTCGTTCGGCGCCACCTGCAGCACCGGCACCTGGGTGGCGTTCGTCGAGGCGTTCAACAACTCGCTGAGCGGGCCGTACTTCTCGCACTTCTACAACCTGGCCGGGGTGAACCAGGGCGACGGGGTCAACTTCAGCATCTTCTACTACCAGGGCGGGAACGAGCTGCACTTCGTGATCACCCCGCCGTCGACATCCGGGACGCCGCAGTTCTACAAGGCCCGGGCCTTCGGCCCGGTCTACGATCACGCGGCCGCACTGGATGACTTCACCGACAGCACCGGGACGCCGATCCCGCTGCCGTTCTTCCTCCACTCGTTCCGGATCAACCAGTTCCTGCAGGGTGCGCTGACCACTTACAGCGGCGCCCGGGGCTCCTTCGTGGGCCCGTGGACGACCAGCAAGGTCATTGCCACCAGCAACGGCCTGCTGCCTCCGTCCGGGACGACCCGGGTCTCGCCGTCCGCACTGTGGTCGGATGGCCTGGCCGCCAACGGGGCGGTCCGCTCCAACGACGCCTTCGGCGTCTGGGCGCGGTAGTCCCAGCATCATCCGGGCGGTGGCCCGGGCCGGCTTGCCGGCCCGGGCCACCGTTCTTTCGGCCCGCGTCGCATTCCGCCCTAGTTGGTGATCAACCGATTGGTGCTGGCCCAGCGACACCAATCAGTTGATCACGACGGTGACCCTGGGGCTTGTGGGACGGATGGCGCTCCCGCTGTGGATGTGACTTGAGTGATCTGGAACGTGCTGAACGGTGCCAAACGGCGCCGACGCCGTCCGCCTCGGTCCCGGCCTGGCCGGAACCGGTACGGCCGGCGACCGGGAAGAGACGGAACTGGCGTGGCGCACTTGGCTCGGCGCGCTCTACGCGTAAGCATGGTGCGGTGCCTGAGCCGGACATACAGTACCTGCGTTTCCGCAGCCGGTACCCGGACCAGGACGGGTTCCACGTCGGTGTCTTCGGGCTGGTCAACGTCCTGGGCCGGCACGGGATGCTGACCCCGGCCGAGGAAATCTTCCGGCGCGACAACAACGCCTGGTACGACGCGGCCTACCCGGACCCGTGCACCATCCACCCGTCCGTCTTCGACCAGCGGCTCAACCCGGGAGCGGCCTCCTGGTTCAAGCCGTCCGCGACCACCCTGCTCCGCCGGATCGACGGCTACCTGGCCATCCTGTCCGCGCACGCCGTGGCCTGGCAGCAGGTCACCTCGCCCGACCCCGGCCGGGTGGTCTACGAGGACGAGTTCCACGTGGTGGCGGTACCCCGCGCCGGGTGCTCACTGCGGATCGTGCAGAGCGGACCGTAGCGCGCACCTCACGCAGCCCGCGGGCCGCGGGCCGGCCACGGCCTGATCACCTGCTTAATCCGCAACGGCAGTGGCCGGTCACTCAGCCTGGTCGGCGTCCGCGTGCGGCCGGTCGTCACGCCCGGTTTGCCCGGCCGGCGGCGAGCCGGGCGTGTTGCTGATGTGGCCGTCGCTCCCGTCCCCGCCGGGGCCGCCGTCCTGGTCGCGGCCGGCCCGCCGGGCGCGGAGCAGTTCGAGGCCGATCGGGATCAGCGAGACGATGACGATCACGGCGATGATCGGCAGCAGGTACGTGTCGATGCTGGGGATCGTGCTGCCCAGCCCGTAGCCGGCCAGCGTCACCCCGGCCGCCCAGATCACGCCGCCGACGACCTGCCACAGGGTGAAGGTCCGGACCGGCACATCGAGTGCGCCGCACATCGGGTTCAGCACGGTCCGGACCACCGGGATGAACCGGGCCAGCACGATGGCCTTGCCGTACCCGTACCGCTCCAGCAGGTGGCCGGCGCGTTCGGTGCCCTCGCGCAGGAAGCGGTTGCTGGTGTGGCCGAGCAGGGGACGGCCACCGCGCCCGATGTAGTAGCCCGTCTGCGCGCCGAGCAGTGCGCCGCCGATCGCGGCCAGGATGACCACCGGCAGCGACAGGTGCACCGAGTGCGAGCCGGTGGTGGTGCACAGCAGCCCGGCGGTGAACAGCAGCGAGTCGCCGGGCAGGAAGAAGCCGATGAGCAGCCCGGTCTCGGCGAACAGGGCGAGGAAGACGCCGAGCGCGCCCAGGCTGGCCAGCAGCGACGTCGAGCTCAGCGGGTTGAGCGCGGTCACGAGGTGCGCGGCGCCCTGGGACAGCATTCCCGTGTCTCCTTCCCAGAACGGGCCGGGGCAGGCCTGGGGGCCGCCCCGGCGGGGCTGTTGGCGGCCCCACTACCCAGAACGGCGGGTCCCAGTGCGGCACGAAAGCCAAGATCTGGTTAAGGAACGCCTGGCCACGCCGGCGTCCGGCGTGCCGCGGGCCGGCAACGGGGTCCGGGCGTTAAGGTGACCGGCGTTACAGCGCGAGGTGACCGGGAGGTGACCGGCCTTCGGCTGAATTTCGGCTGACCGCATCCTCCAGAGTGCATGGACGGGTGCCCCTCGGCGTGCCACACTTCGGGAACGGTTGTTGAGTCGGCCGCGCGCGGGGCTGGCTGTTTGCGAGTCCAGATCCCGGGAAGGCGGCCTAATCGATCCCGGAGGGGGGCCGAACATGGCTGGTGAAGATCGCTCAATCGTTTCCCTCGCGAATCCGGCCGTGCAGTCCTGCTGGTTGTGCGGGACCAGGCTGCCGGCCCGCGAGATGGTGGCCGATGGCGGCAGTGCGTGCGCCGACCTGCGCTGGTACTGCGCGGACACCCGGCGGTGCACGGAACGCTGGACTTCGCGCTGGTCAACAGGAGTAGGCGCGGGCCACGGCCGCGCCGGGCACGGTCACGCGGGTCAGGCGCTCGCGGATCAGGGACTTTCGGGTCAGGGACTTTCGGGTCAGGGACTCGCGGGTCAGGGACACAGTGCCGTCCCGGGCCAGGGCGCCAGCGCCGCGCCAGGCCGGGGCTCGCTGCCGGGCCCGAGGGGCAGGCAGCTGGCCGGCTTAGGCGACCGCTGACTTCCCTGCGCGCTGCCCGCCAGCCTGCCTCGTGCGCCCGGCCTGGCTCAGCCGCCGGCCATGGCCCCCACGATCAGGTACGGCTCAGCCCCGGTGGTGACCGCCTCCGGCAGCGGGTCGTCGGGCGGTTCGTGGGACAGGTCCTCCTGGCAGGCGAAGAACCGGACCATCGCGCGCCGCCGCCCGTCGTCACGGTCGCGGATGGTGCCGCGCAGCACCGGATAGCTGGCCTCCAGCGCGTCGAGCACGGAACGCTGGGTGACTGGACCCGCGACGTCCAGTTTCACCTCGCCGGCGATCCGGGCCAGGGTCCGCAGGTGCGCGGGCAGCACCACGCGGATCATGGCAGGGTCTGCACTTCCACCGAGAGCACGGCGGGGAGATCGCGGACGATCGGTGCCCACGTGTCGCCGGCGTCGGCCGACCCGTAGACCTGCCCGCCGGTCGTCCCGAAGTACACGCCGCAGGAGTCGAGCGAGTCGACGGCCATCGCGTCCCGCAGCACGTTCACGTAGCAGTGCTGCTGCGGCAGGCCCCGGGTCAGCGGTTCCCAGTCGTCCCCGCCGGTGCGGCTGCGGTAGACGCGCAGCTTCCCCTCGGGCGGGAAGTGATGGGAGTCGCTGGTGATGGGGACCACGTAGACGGTGTCCGGCTCGTGCGCGTGCACGTCGATGGGGAAGCCGAAGTCGGTGGGCAGGTTGCCGCTGACCTCATGCCACGAATCGCCGGCGTCGTCGCTGCGCATGACGTCCCAGTGTTTTTGCATGTACAGCACGTCGGGGCGCGCGGGGTGCATGGCCAGCCGGTGCACGCAGTGCCCGACCTCGGCCTTCGGATCCGGGATGCCCTCGGACTTCAGGCCCTGGTTCACCGGCCGCCACGTTTCGCCCGCGTCGTCGGACCGGAACGCGCCCGCCGCCGAGATCGCGGTGAACATGCGCCCCGGCGCGGACCCGTCGAGGATGATCGTGTGCAGGCACATCCCGCCCGCGCCCGGCTGCCAGGATGGTCCCGTCTGGTGGCCGCGCAGCCCGGGCAGTTCCTGCCAGTGCTGGCCGCCGTCGGCCGACCGGAACAGGCCCGCGTCTTCCACCCCGGCGTAGACCGTGTCCGGGTCGCCGAGGGACGGCTCGAGGTGCCAGACCCGCGCGAACTCCCAGGGATGCGGCGTCCCGTCGTACCACTGGTGCGTGCCCGCGGGGCCGTCGTAACTGAACTCGCTGCCGACCGGGGCCCAGGTCCGGCCGCCGTCGTCGGACCGCTGGATGACCTGCCCGAACCACCCGCTGGACTGGGACGCGAACACCCGGTCCGGGTCGGCCGGCGAGGCCTTGACGTGGTAGATCTCCCAGCCGGGGAAGTGCGGCCCGCTGACCGCCCAGTCGTCCCGCTTGCCGTCCGAGGTCAGGACGAATGCACCCTTCCGGGTCCCGACCAGTACCCGCACACTGCTCACCGGTTCTCCCTTCCTGCCCGGGGCGGCCACCGTGACCTGCGCGTCTTTCCCGGCAGGGTAGCGGCCAGACCCCTCATGCCGTGACCGAACTATCACGGCGGTCCAACCCTCTGACGTCCGGCGGGCGGGAGATTAACCGGCCGGGGCGCCCGGCAGCCGGGTCGCGCATGGACCGGTGGTCCGCCCTGGCCTGAGCCTGACCCGGCCGGTGCGGCTAGGCCAGCAGGTCCGCCAGGGTGCTGTGCACATCCTTACCCCCGGGCGTGCCGGGGACCAGCGCGCCGCGGTCGTCGGGATCCCGGTGGAAGACGTGCAGCCGGCCATCGCGGCGGGCCAGGACCAGGTCGGTGCTGTCGCCCGCGATCTCCTGCGATCCGTCCGTGGTGTAGGGGGTGGCGGTGACCAGCGCGGAGCGCTCAGCTCCGGCGAGCACGGCGTCGATATCGCTATCCCCGGTGCGGTCAGCTGCCGGGCCGGCATCCGCCTGCGGCCCCCGCGGCAGCAGGGCCTCGAGCAGGCCGAGGGCCTCGTCGAGGGTGTACAGCCCGAGCTCGTGCACGCCGAGCGCGTCGATGCGGACCACCAGGCAGATCCGCTCGGGCTGGGGGAGCAGCAGGATCCGCCACGGCTCGCCCGGTTCCGTGCCGGTGGCCCGGGCGTCCAGGACCGTGCGGGCCCGCTGCTGGAACGCGACCGCGATGCCCAGGTCCCCGCGCACCTGGACCTGCGCCCCGGACGGCCCGGCCACGAGGAGCTGGCGGGCCGCCAGCGAGCGGACGGCCTCGGCCAGCACCTCGTCCGAGGGCCGCGCCTCCAGGAAGTCCACGATCGCGTCGACCGCGGTGAGCTCGGCGATGGTGTACGCGCCGAGCGGGACCGGCCCGGTGCCGACCAGGTTCACCACGGACGAGACGAGACCTTCCGGGACCGACGCCTCACCCGGGACCTTGATGCCAGCCTCACTCATGACGCCCCCGCTCCCGCCCAGAGCGCCGCGGCCGGCGGGTGCTCACGGCGCTCGTTCAGGATCCCGGCCGCGGTGCGGGACGGAGCCTCGGTCACCCATACGTCGGAGTTGCCGAACAGGCCGCGCCCGGCCCGGCCGGGGAGGGCCTGGCCCAGCTCGTTCGCGGGATCCGGCCGGTCCGGCGGCGGGAACCGCGCCGCGAGGTCCTGCGACGCCGAGGTGGCGTCGTCGTCCAGCTCGATCCGGCGCAGCGCCAGCGCCATCGACTCCGCCACCGCCGGCGCCAGCGAGGTGGGGAGGGCCAGGTCCGGTGACAGGTACATCGGCCGCCGCTCGGTCAGCCGGGACAGGCCCCACGGGCCGACGTTGCTGCGGGTCACCCGGTACACCACGTAGTCCACGAGGTGCCGCAGGTCGGTGAGGCTGGGCAGCTTGCGCTGGCCGAACGCGGCCGGCGTCTTCTCCAGCTGCACCCAGGTGCCCTGGGCCGTGCGGCCGTGCAGTTTCTCCCGGACCACCTGGCCCCGCATCCCGATGTCGGGATAGCGCGCCTTGTCGATGTCCTTGTGGTGGCTGGACATGCGCACGTGGCTGACCTTGGCGAACCGCCAGTCCTCGTAAAGTTGCGGGTCGTCGACGAGGACGTGGCCGCCGCACAGCACATCGTGCAGCTGGGGGACCTGCAGGCCGTGCCGCTCCAGGTCGGCGATGATGGCCGCTTCCTCCGGGCTGAGCTGCGCGGCCGCGGCGAGCAGGCCCTTGCGGTAGGCCCCCGCCCGGGCGGTGATCGCGATCATCAGCCGGACCCGGTCCCGCACCTCCTCGGTGCGCTGGCGGGTCAGCGGCTTCACGTCTGTCTTGCTGTGCCGCCTGGTGGTGCGCCGGCCGCCGCTGTGCCGCCCGGTTGGCCGGGTGGCCCTGAGCCCGTGCTGTTTGTGCTCCACAATTCCCAGTAGAACATAGGCCTCACCAGCGCGTACATTCTCATCCGGGCACCCCGGGTTTCTGCGCTGACGACGCCGGAACCAGCAGGAAGTCCCAGCTCAGGAGGGCTGCGCTGGTTCCGGGGGATTGCGCCGGTACGTTTTAGTGAAAAAGAGGGACATTAGCCGTTTCTGCCACTTCGGATCAGGCTCAGGAATCGCCCTAGAGGGTGGGCAGGACTCCGCCGTCCACGGTGAACTGGCTGCCGGTAAGGTACCCGGCGGCCGGTGAGACCAGGAACGCGATCAGCTCCGCGACCTCGCCGGCCGTGCCCGCGCGGTCCAGCGGGATGTCCATGGCCGCGACCGTGCGGTCGAGCACTGTCTCCGGGTCGGTGCCCGCCTGGCCGGCGAGCGCGGCCATCCGGCTGTCCAGCGACTCGGTGCGGATCAGTCCGGGCAGGACGACGTTGACCCGGATGCCGTGACGGCCGACCTCTTTGGCCAGCCCTTTGCTGTAGGCGGTGAGAGCCGCTTTCGCCGCCGTGTACGGCAGCGACGCCGGCCGCGGCAGGCGCGCGGCGTTTGACCCCACATGCACGATGGCCCCGCCGCGACCCTGGGCGATCATCGCCGGCAGCAGGGCGCGGTCCAGCCGCACCGCCGACAGGAGATTCAGGTCCAGGTCATGCTGCCAGTCCTCGTCGGTGAACGACAGCACCCCCTCGGGCCGGTGGGTCTGGCCACCCGCGTTCGACACGAGGACGTCCACGCCACCCAGCAGGTCGAGCGCCTGCCGGGCCAGCGTGGCCACGCCGCCGGGGCTCGCGATGTCCGCCGCCAGGAACCGGCCCGGGCCCGGCTCTGGTGAGGTGGGTGCGGTCCGCGCGGCGACGACCACCTCGGCGCCCGCTTCGGCCAGGCGCCGCGCGGTGGCGGCGCCGATGCCGCGGGTGCCGCCGGTCACGACCACCCGGGCCCCGCTCAGTCCGTTTGCAGGCGTCGTCTCGTCGCTCATGACCCCGGAGCCTAGCCAATGATCGATGATTGTCAATCATCGATGAACGCCGGTACGTTCGGGGCATGCGATCGCTGGACCACTGCGCGGCCGAAGAGATCAATCTCGCCGGGCTCCTGTACGCGCTGGCCGATCCGGTCAGGCTGCAGATCGCCCGCGTGCTCTCCGACGGGCAGGAGCACGTTCAGGCCGACTTTCCCGCTGATGTCTCCCAGTCGACGCTCAGCCACCACATGAAGCGTCTGCGCCAGGCGGGTGTCGCCTGGTCGCGCCCCGAGGGCACGCGCTGCTACGTTTCGCTGCGCGCCGACCTGGAGCAGCGCTTCCCCCGTCTGCTCGGCACGATCCTGGCCGCCGGCGAGGACCAGGCGCCGCCGCTGGGAGCCTCCGCCGGCGAGGGCCAGGCGCCGCCGCTGGGAGCTCCGGCGCGGGCCAGGGGCCGCCCGGACCTGCCGCCGAACTCCAGTCCGCAGGTCAGATGAGGGGGCTGCGGCGTTCGATGACGACCACGTCGCGCCAGCGGCCATGATGCTGGCCGATGCGCTCGCGGGTCCCCACGGTGCGGAACCCGGCGGCCCGGTGCAGCGCGGCGCTGGCAGCGTTCTCGGGGAAGATTCCGCTCTGGATGGTCCAGATCCCGGCGGCCTCGGTCGAGCTGATCAGCGTGTCCAGGAGCCGGCGGCCGACGCCCTGGCCGCGGGCACCCGGGTGCACGTAGACCGAGTGCTCGACCACGCCGGCGTAGACGCAACGGCCGGACACGGCGGAGACCGCGACCCAGCCGAGGACGTCGCCACCGGCGCGGGCGATGTAGCGGTGATCCGGAAGCCTGGCCGCGGTGAACTCGGCCCAGGCCGGGGCGCGCTTCTCGAAGGTGGCGTTGCCCTCGTCGATACCCGCCTGGTAGATCGCGAGCACGGCGGCGGCGTGCTCCTCGAGCATCGGCCCGATCTCCATGCGTGCACCGGCTTCCTGCGGATGGACCAGGCGGCCGCCAGAGCGGCGGCCGCCATGCGGTGTAGTGCGGCCCGGTCGTCAGGGCCTGGTCGCGCGGACGAGGGCCGAGTGCAGGCCGTCGGTGACCTGCTGGCCCTGGGTGACGCTGATGTGGGTGAATCCGGCTCCGGCCAGCGCGTCCCGGTATTCGGCCCGGGAGAGGGCCCCGGCGATGCAGCCGACCCGCCGGCCGCGCTCGATCCGTTCCGCCGGGGGGAGGTCGTCGTCGGCGATGACGTCGGAGATGCCGAGGCGGCCGCCGGGACGCAGGACACGGAAGCTCTCCGCGAACACGGCGGCCTTGTCCGCGGACAGGTTGATGACGCAGTTGGAGATGATGACGTCCACCGCCTGATCCGGGAGGGGTACCGCCTCGATGCGGCCGCGGAGGAATTCGACGTTGTCCGCGCCCGCCTGGCGGGCGTTGGCCCGGGACAGGTCCAGCATCTCGTCGGTCATGTCCAGGCCGTACACCCTGCCGCCCGGACCGACCCGGCGCGCCGACAGCAGCACGTCGATGCCGCCGCCCGAGCCCAGGTCCAGCACCGTCTCCCCGGGACGCAGTGCGGCCGCGGCGACAGGGTTGCCACAGCCGAGGCTGGCCCGCACCGCTCCATCGGGCAGTTCGCTGATGTCCAGGTATCCGGCCGGGCCGAAGCAGCCGGCCGTGAACTCATCGGGGTCGCAGTCCTGCACCGTCTCGCCCGCCTGGGCGGCCCGGGCCAGGCCGGCGTAGCGGGTGCGGACCGCTGCCTGCGTCCGCTCGTGATCGGCCGGCGGGCGGGCTGCTGTCATGGCCATCCTCCGGGACAGGTCAGCGGACGGTGGCGGGCGGGACGGGTGAGGGTCTGCCCATGACCAGGTCGGCGGCGGTGGGGAAGCACTTCACGCACTCCTCATTGATCCGGTAGAGGCGGGAGGTTCCGCGGTCCTCGGCGAGCACGAAACCGACCGCGGCGAGCTGCCGGAGATGCTCGGACACCGTGGACTGGCCGACCGGCACGGCCGCCACGATTTCCCTGACGGTCAGCGGCGTACCGCGCCGGGCCAGCAGCGACACCACCTGCACCCGGGTGCCGTCGGCCAGCGCCCTGAACCAGGCGGCGTACGTGTCGGCGGTTTCGCGAGCGAGCGGTTCAGCGTCATTCATCGTTAATCGACGATAGGCGATGAAAGGCGGCGGGACAAGCTCGCGGGCGTCCGGGTTATCCGCGTACCCTAGCCGTGGGTTTCCTGGGGCGGTTACTGCGGCGGGACGCCGATCAGCGCGCCGAGGCTGGCCAGGGCCTGCGGGCGGACCCGGTAGTAGACCCAGACGCCGCGCTTGTCCCGGTCCACCAGTCCCGCCTCGTGCAGCACCTTCATGTGATGGCTGATGGTTGGCTGGGACAGGTCGAACGCCGCGTTCAGGTCGCAGATGCAGGCCTCGCCGCCGTCGCGCGAGGCCACCAGCGACATGAGCCGCAGGCGCACCGGGTCGGCCAGCGCCTTGAGCACCGGGGCGACCTGCTCGGCCTGTTCCATCGACAGCGGCTGGGCGGTCAGGGGCGAGCAGCAGGCCGCGGTCTCCGCCGGGCTGATAACGGTCAGGGAATTAGACACTCATCTATATTGACGGCCGCCAATGTCCATGGCAAGCTCGCGGTAGCGCAGACATAGACGAACATCAATGTCCTACCGGGAGGTCCCCGTGTCCCGTCTCCAGCTCGCCCTGAACGTCGATGACATCGACGAGGCCGTCGCGTTCTACGCGACGTTGTTCGGCACCGAGCCCGCCAAGCGCCGGCCCGGGTACGCCAACTTCGCCGTCGCCGAGCCGCCGCTCAAGCTCGTGCTGCTGGAGAACCCGGGCCAGGGCGGCAGCCTCAACCACCTCGGCGTCGAGGTCGCCGACACCGAGACGGTCGAGGCCGAGCACGGCCGGCTCACCGAGGCGGGGCTCGCCCCGGTGGACGAGCGGGACACCACCTGCTGCTACGCGCGGCAGGACAAGTTCTGGGTCCAGGGCGGACCCAGCGGCGAGCGGTGGGAGATCTACACGGTCCTCGAAGACAGCCCGACCTTCTGGGGCGAGGACGGCGGGCAGGGCTGGCAGGCGGTCGAGGCCGCGCTGGACGCCAGCCCCGGCGCGGACACCCCGGCGGCCGGGCAGGCGGCGCAGTGCTGCGGCGGCTCGCAAGAGAACGACGGGCCGCAGGCCGGTGCCTGCTGCGCCTGACCGGGCAGGCAGCGCCATCGTGATCATCCGCATCCGCTACCCGGCCATCACCGCGGCCGAGGCGGCCGACGTCATCCTTCCCCGCCAGCAGAGCCAGCCCCGGCCCGCGGCTGGCCCGCCCCGCGCAAGGCGGGTGTGATGGTTCCCACTGTGCTGTTCGTCTGCGTGCACAACGCTGGCCGTTCCCAGATGGCCGCCACCCTGCTCGATCACGAGGCGCAGGGACGCGTCCAGGTGACCTCAGCCGGTTCCGGGCCCGCGGCCGAACTCAACCCGCCGTGGTCGCGGCCATGGCGGAAATCGGGCTCGACCTGTCCCGCGAGTTCCCCAAGCCCCTGACCGGTGAGCAGGTCCAGGCCGCCGACGCTGTCATCACGATGGGCTGCGGGGATGCCTGCCCCTTCTACCCGGGCCAGCGCTACCTCGACTGGGACCTGACCGACCCGGCGGGCCTGAGCGTGCAGGCGGTCCGTCCCATCCGCGACGACATCCACCAGCGTGTACGCCAGCTGCTCAGCGAGCTGGACGCCACCGCCTGACCGGGCTGCGGGTGTTTCGCATTCGCGCTGGGGTGGCTGTTGTCGAGGTGCCGCAATCGGATGATCCGGGCATCCTGGATGCCATGACTGATCCGCAGCCGGCTCCGGGTGCCGTCGGCCATGCCCACCAGGCCGGGCCCGGCCATGTCCACGAGCCCGGCCGTGGTCATGAGCGCGGCCATGCCCATGAGCGCGGCCATGTCTATGAGCCCGGGTCTGCGCACGCCCTCGGGCCGGGAAGGCTGGGGCGGCTCCGGCACCTGGTTTGGCCGCACTCACATGAAGCCGCGGACCGGGTGGATGCGGCCATGGAAGCCAGCGCGGCGGGCATGCGGGCGCTGTGGATCTCGCTGGCGGTCCTGGCCGCCACGGCGCTGGTGCAAGCGGCCGTCGTGGCGGCCTCCGGATCCGTCGCGCTGCTCGGGGACACCCTCCACAACGCGGCGGACGCACTGACCGCGGTGCCCCTGGGTATCGCGTTCCTGGCCGGCAGGCGGCGGCCGAACCGCCGGTACACCTACGGGTAC
>JAOPYP010000362.1 GCA_025964635.1 Actinomycetes bacterium
AGGCTCACGGTGTAGTGGAAGTTGAGATACTTCTGGATGACGTTCAGTGGCACGGCGCCGTACGGTCCCGCGTCGTCGGTGTCGTTGTCGACCATCAGCCGCGCGGTGCGCGCCACCACGCGGTCGATGCCGGTGGTGCCCACGAACATGTGGTGGGCCTCTTCCTTGAGCATGAACTCACACGTCCGCGACAGCGGGTCGAACGCCGACTCCTTGAGCGTGCCCAGCTGGTACTTGCCGTCCCGGTCGGTGAAGTACGTGAACATGAAGAACGACAGCCAGTCCGGCGTCTCCTCGTTGAACGCGCCGAGGATCCGGGGGGACTCTTCGCTGCCGGAGTTGCGGTGCAGCAGCTCCTCCGCCTCCTCGCGGCCTTCGCGCCCGAAGTACGCGTGGAGCAGGTAGACCATGGCCCACAGGTGCCGCCCCTCCTCCACGTTGACCTGGAACAGGTTGCGCAGGTCGTACAGGCTGGGGGCGGTGGCCCCGAGGTTGCGCTGCTGCTCCACCGAGGCGGGCTCGGTGTCGCCCTGGATGACGATCAGCCGCTGCAGGTCGGCGCGGTACTCGCCGGGCACCTTCTGCCAGGCGGGCTCGCCCCTGTGCTGGCCGAAAGCGATCTGGCGCTGCTGGTTCCGCTCGGCCAGGAAGATGCCCCACCGGTAGTCCTTCATCGGCACGTGGCCGAAGTGAGCCCAGCCCTCGCGGCCGACGTTGACCGCGGTGCGCAGGTAGACGTCCTGGGTGGGCAGGGTCGGGCCCATGGACTCCCACCAGTTCAGGAAGTTGGGCTGCCAGGACTCCAGGGCCCGCTGCAGACGGCGGTCATCGCGCAGCTCGACGTTGTTGGGAATCTTCTCGCTGTAGTCGGGTGCCGTGGTCACGGGTCAGACTCGCTTTCGGTCGAAGTCGGCGCGCTGCCCGGTGCCGTACTTGCGCAGCGCACCGTCGGGGCCCGAGGCGTTCGGGCGGTAGAAGATCCAGTTCTGCCAGGCGGTCAGCCGCCCGAAGATCTTGGTTTCCAGGGTCTCGGGGCCGGGGAAGCGGTAGTTCGCCTCCAGCCCGGTGAGGGCGTCCGGGCTGAAGCTGGCCCGCTCCTCGATCGCGATGCGGACCTCCTCGTCCCAGTCGATGTCGTCAGGAGCGAACGTGACCAGGCCCAGCGCGTCGGCGTCCTCGGCCGCCAGCGCGTCGCCGGACCGCTTCTCGGCCGCGGCCAGCGCGTCGGGATCGCCGAGGAACCGGGTCTGCAGCCGGGTCAGGCCGTTGCTCATCGGCAGCGGGCCGAGGTTGAGCGGGCCGACCGCGACCGTGGCCGGGGCCGCCTCCGGGTCGATCTCCTCGAACACCCCGGACAGCTGGTAGGAGCGGTCCGCGGCCAGCGCCAGCTCGAGCAGCGAGCCCGCGAAGCAGCTGCCCGGCTCGATCAGCGCGAGCAGGCTGCGGCTGGTGACGTCCAGCCGCTTGAGGGTGCGCTTCAGGTAGAGCACGATCTCGCCGGCCAGCCAGTCGTCGTGGTGGTCCAGCAGGAACTGGTCATACGCCAGCACGCTCGCGGGGTCGCCGTGGGTGCGCAGCACCCACGTGCCCAGCTCGAGCTCGTTGGTGCGCAGGTCCAGGATCAGGTCGTCCAGTTCCCGGGTGACGGCGAGGGTCCAGAACCCGGCGCCCTGCGCGTGCAGCGCGTCCAGGCTGGCCGGCGGCTCCGCCTCCGGCCCGGTCACCGTGATCTCGGCCACCCCCCGCGCGCGGTCCAGCCGGGCCGTCACGTGGCCGTAGGAGATCTCCTCGTCCGTGCGGGTCTTGGCCAGCGGGGTGAGCTCGATGCCCGTCGCGTCAGCCGGCCGGCCGGAGCGCCCGGCCAGTTCCTCCGCCCGCTCGCGGACGACCTCGTTCCACTGGGCCCGGGGCACGGCCTCGTCGACCAGCCGCCAGGCCACGGCCTTCTTGCCGCTGAGGCCCTCGGACTTGGTGGAGAAGTAGTCCGCGCGGTCGCGGCGCACGTGCCGCTTGTCCACCACCCGGGTCAGGCCGCCCGTGCCGGGCAGCACCCCGAGCAGGGGCAGTTCCGGCAGCGATACCGCTGACGAGCGGTCGTCGATGAGCATGATGTGCTCGCAGGCCAGGGCCAGCTCGTACCCCCCGCCGGACGCGGTCCCGTTGAGCGCCGCCAGCCAGGTCTGACCCGAGTACGCACTGGCGTCCTCGATACCGTTGCGGGTTTCGTTAGTGAACTTGCAGAAGTTGACTTTCCAGGGATGCGGCGACGCGGCGAGCATGCGGATGTTGGCCCCGGCGCAGAAGATCTTTTCCTTGCCGCTGGTCACCACGACCGCGCGGACCCCGGGGTGCTCGAAGCGCAGCCGCTGGACCGCGTCGTACAGCTCGATGTCCACACCGAGGTCGTAGGAGTTGAGCTTGAGCTCGTAGCCGGGGACGATGCCGCCCTGCTCGTCCACGTCCATCGTGAGCGTGGCGACCGGGCCGTCGCAACCCAGCCGCCAGTGCCGGTACTGCCCGGGGTGCGTGCGGAAGTCCACTCTGGCCTCGCCGGTCATGATCATCCTTCCGCTGGCCGCAGATACTCCCTATGTTCTACGCTAGATGGTGAATACGTCAAGAGTTTGTAGCATGTCTTATGCACGTCACTTCGTGACCGGCATCATCAGCGCGGAACTGGCCAGGTCGATCTGGTACCCGGTGGGCACGAGATCCCGGGCGGGCGCCTCGATCCGGCCGTTGCCCGGGTTGCGGGCGAAGCGGGGATGCGCGCCGCCGGCGACCTGGAGCCGGATCCGGTGCCCGGGCGCGAACCGGTGCCCGGCACCGATGAGCGAGACCCGGACCACGCCGTCGTCCGGGTCCGGCCCGGTGAGCCGGACGATGCCGTCGCAGACGTTGCGGGACCGGCCCTTCTCGTCCACGTCACAGAGCCGCACGAACAGGTCGGCGTGCGGGTTGTCGCGGGCCACGGACAGCTCGGCGGCCACCTCACCGAGGATCTCGACCGGCTCGTCCAGCGGCTCACTGCTGAACACCAGCACGTCAGCGCGCTGCTCGACGGCCCGGTTGTCGCGCACTCCCGCATTCAGGGTCATGACGGCACCGCCCACCGAGGGGGTCGGATCGGCCGGATCGTAGCGGAACCGGGCGATCCCCGGGCTGGAGGCGGGCTGCGGGCTCAGCGTTCCGTGCGGGCCCGGGTACCAGCGTTGCTCACGGGAGCCGGCGGGGGGCCAGCCGGAGACGTCGCGCCAGCCCGGCGCGGGCGCGCCGCCCACCCACACCCGGACCGAGTTCTCCGGCGTGCCGCCCGGTCCTCCGGCGGCCTGGGCGCCGGGACCAAGGTGGCGGTCCAGCCAGCCGAGGCTCTCCGCGACCGGGACCCCGCCCTTCATCCCCACGTCCAGGTGGGTCCAGGGCCCGACCACCAGCCGGGTGGGCACTCCCCGGCCGGACAGGACGCGGTACTGCTCCAGGGTCTGGGCCAGGAACAGGTCCTGCCAGCCGCCGACCAGCAAGGTGGGCACCGTGGTCCGCTGCAGCGCGGCGCCGCACTGCAGCGGGGCCCAGAACGGGTCGGTCACATCCGGGTGCGCCAGCCAGCCCTCGAACCACGGGGCCCCCGTGCCCAGCAGGTCCCGGGCGCTGGCCGTGACGGGCAGCCCGTTCAGCGCCGGACGCAGCCGCCGGTCGGTGGTGGCCATCCGCCACAGACCGGTCAGCGCCCGGGTGGTTTCCTGGTGCGCGACCATGTCGCTCCAGCCCAGGAAGTTCTGCAGGTCGAACGCGCCGTGATGGTAGGCGGCCTGGCTGAAGTCATGCGGGCCGACCAGGACGACGGCGGCGCGCAGTTCCGGCGGCGGGTCGGCAGCCAGGGCCCACTGCACGAAGCCGAGATAGCTGGCGCCGTAGGTGGCCAGGCGCCCGTCGAACCAGTGCTGCTGGCGCAGCCAGGCCATGGTGTCCTGGGCGTCGGCGGCCTCGTGGCGCATCGGGTCGAAGTCGCCGCCGGACCCGAACGTGCCGCGGCAGCTCTGCACGAGCACGTGAAACCCGCGTTCGGCGATCAGGTGACAGTCGAGACTGAACGGCAGCCGCCGCCCGTACGGGGTCCGGACCAGCACCGTGGCCGCCTGGCGGTCGGTGATGGGGAAGTAGTGGTCGGCCTGCAGGGTCGTGCCATCCGACATCGGGACGCTCACGTTCCGGGCGACGGCGACCCGGTTCTGGCGGGGCGGCAGCGACCAGGCCCGGCCGAGTGCCCGGGTGATCACGGTGGGACCGGGGCCGGGCATGGCCGGGGCATTGTTCTTCATCTCGAGGTCCTTTCGGCGGCCTTCACGGCCGGCCGGGACTGAGCACCAGGTCCGGCCCGACGCGCGCGTGGGAGCCAATCCGCGATCCAGCGAGCGCGGTGCCCACCATCGATCAGGCCCTTCGATCTTCGACATTGAGATCTGCGGCTGACCGTACCTTGTAGAGCTTTTGCTGTGAAGACCCTTATGCGCGGCGCGGGTCACGGCGGCGCGCGCTCAACCCAGGTCGTTGAGGCGCTTCCATTCCAGGCGGGCATCGCCGGACCAGCGCTGATGGCGGTCGGCGAACAGCCGGGCCGCGTCGAGCCCGCTCCAGCGGGCCGGCAGCAGTTCCCGGGGCAGCGCCGGGTCGATCGACGGGAAACGCCGCCAGGCGTGCACCAGTTCGACCTGCCGGGCCAGCGCGTCGCCGGGTGCCGGGTCGCGGAACTCCTCGATGAACTGCTCGTACTGGTCCTCGACCGCAGCCAGGTCCCACGCTTCCGCCACCATCACCCGGATATCACCGAGGCCGGTCCGGGTGGCCACGAACACGTGGGCGTCCCCGTCCTGCCCGGCCGTCCGGAGCACCCCGACCGCCTCGGCCTCGCGGTCCGGGTGCGGGCTGATCCACAGGCCCGCGCCCAGGGACCCGAATCCGGCCCAGCTGAGCCGGCTGCGGACCACGTGCCGGGCCCGGCGGTCGCTCTCCGGGACCCGCGCGTAGACCAGCAGCCAGCGGCCGTCCCACTCCTCGCCGGACCCGGTGAAGGAGTAGATGCGCTCCGCGCCGTCGGTGAGCATCCGCCTCGCGTTACCGGTCAGCCGCCACCGGGTGCGGCGGCCCAGCTTCTCCGGTTCGAGCCAGCCCGCCGCGGCGGTGCGCATCAGGGCCTGCCGGGTGGCCTTCTCCTCGATGCCGAGGCGGGCGAAGGCGGCGAGCACCGCCGACGTCCAGGCGGTCCCGTCGGTGGTCAGCACGAACTCGCCGAGCAGCGTGAACAGCAGGCCGCGGGCGCTGGGGGCACCGGCCGCGTGCCGCCGGGACAGGGCCGGGACCGCCACGGCCCCGGCGGCCGCGTCAGCTCCCGGCAATCTCCTGGCCGGCATGTCAACCCTCCTCATTTCCAGGCGACTGGCTATTTCCAGGCAAACACGGGCTGCTCGAAGTGATCCACCCTGATCATGTTCCCGTGCAGGCCCGCCTGGCAGAACTGGTAGATGACCGCCGCGGTGGGCGCGTGCACGTAGTTGCCGAGCAGCGGCAACTGGATCACGGGGGCGTCGGACTCGGGGATCCGCAGCAGCCGCGGCGGCACGTCGAAATCGGCCAGCGGGATCACGTGGATCTGGGCCACCTCGGACTCCGGGCCCTTCATCCCCGGGCTGACCGGGCCGCCCCACACCACCACCGGGGTCATCAGGTATCCGGAGCGGGTGACGTAGTCGTCGAGCACGCCGAGCACCGCGTCCGGGGCGATCCCGACACCGGTCTCCTCACGCAGTTCCCGCAGCGCCGCGTCCTGGGCGGACTCCCCCGGGTCGCGGCGGCCGCCAGGCAGGGCCCACTGGCCCGCGTGGTTGCGCAGGGTCGGCGCCCGCCGCGTGATCAGCAGGGCGGGCACATCCTCCTGGATCACGACGCAGAGGGCCACCGCCGCGGCCTTCAGACCGTCGGCGGGCGCCTCGACCCGGCGGAAGCGGCCCAGGTTCGCCGCGATCGCGCCCCTGAGCGCTGCATCCATAGCCTGCACCCTAACCTCCGCGTCGCGCTGGCCCGGACCGCGGCGATCGGCCCGCAGCCCGGCCATCCGACCCGGCCGGCCCGCTGGTACATCTTGAGAAGCGACACAGAAGGTAACGAGAACATCCGCCGAGTAACAGCGGGCATAGTTCTGACCATGAGGCGCGATGCGCAGGCACCACGGCGTCCGTGAGAGTGGCTGATGCGCGGACCCGGCGTCGTGCACGTCCCGTGGCCGCCCCGGCCTGCCCGCTGGCTCGCGGCCCGCTCGCTGCGCGCCCAGCTCATCACCGGCCTGGTGGCCCTGATCGCGCTGGCGTTCGCCGCCGTGGGTATCGTCACCTACATCGTGCTCAGTCACACGATGCTCAACCAGCTGGATTACCAGCTGCAGGCGGCGGGCGGGCAGTACGTGTCCTGCATGGAGCAAAAGCACGACGAGGGCCCACCGCCACCCCGGGGCGTGACGGTCACGGACTGCAACAAGACCCCGGGCCTGAACACCGGGACGTTCGGCGCCCGGGTGAAGGACGGCGTGGTGACCGATCAGGGCGTCATCGGCGGCCACAGTCACCTGTCCGCCGCGGACAAGGCCATGCTGATCCGGCTGCCTCCGGACGGCAAGTATTACACCAAGGACCTGGCCTCCATCCACGGCGACTACCGGCTCACCGCGATCAAGGGACAAGACGGCGATGCGCTCATCACCGGCCTCCCGCTGTCGGGCATGGAATCCACGCTCAGCAAGGTCGAGATCGCCGAGCTGGTGGCGTTCTCGGTCGCGCTGGTCCTGGCGGGCATCATCGGCACCGGGTTCGTGCGGCTGTCGCTGCGGCCGCTGCGCCGGGTCGCGGCCACCGCGACCCGGGTCACCCAGCTGCCCCTGGCCAGCGGCGAGGTCACGCTGGCCGAGCGGGTCCCGGACATCAGCCCGCGCACCGAGGTGGGCCAGGTGGCCGTGGCGTTCAACCGGATGCTCGGCCACGTCGAGGACGCGCTGGGCCGCCGGGCGGCCAGCGAGGCCCGGCTGCGCCGCTTCGCCGCCGATGCCAGCCACGAGCTGCGCACCCCGCTCGCCTCCATCCGCGGCTACGCCGAGCTGGCGCTGCGCAACCCGGACGCGGATCGGGCGGACATCCAGCACGCCCTGCAGCGGGTCGAATCCGAATCCGAGCGGATGAGCGTGCTGGTCGACGAGCTGCTGCTGCTGGCCCAGCTGGACGCGGGCCGCCCGCTGGCCCAGGAGCCGGTGGACGTGACCCGGCTGGCCATCGACGCCACCAGCGACGCCCGGGTCGCCGCCAGCGGCCACCGCTGGCTCCTGGAACTGCCGGACGAGCCGGTCATGGTCCGCGGCGACGAGCACCGGCTGCATCAGGTCCTGGCCAACCTGATGAGCAACGCGGCCAAGCACACCCCCAAGGACACGGTCGTGACAGTCGCGCTGGCGGCCGGTGAGGCGCCCGGCACGGTCGAGCTGAG
>JAOPYP010000556.1 GCA_025964635.1 Actinomycetes bacterium
TCCGGGCGCCGGTGGCTGCCGCTGGGCTGACCGCCGCCGAACTGGCTGCCGCTGAACTGGCTGCCGCTGGGCTGACCGCCGCCGAACTGGCTGCCGCTGGGCTGACCGCCGCCGAACTGGCTGCCGCTGGGCTGACCGCCGCCGAACTGGCCCGGCCGACCGGGCGCTACTCCTGGGTCTTCCTCACCTGGCACCGGCCGCCACACTCCAGCGCGTGGCGTACTCTCCTGCTGGGTGGCTCGGCGCCCAGTGCTTTCTAGCTGGCCACTACGGCGCCCGGTACTTTCACGCTGGTCACTACGGCGCCCAGCTGGCGCGTCCAGTCGGCTGTCCGGCGGGCCGCCGCCCTCGTCACCCGGGTAGCCCATGCCGGGGAGCGTACCGTTCTACGGGGCCGGCCTCCGGCGGACCGCCAATTTGGCCGCCCGGGCGGCCGGGGCTCGTCACTCACTTTGACCGTTACTAGCAAGGGCCGGTATCCTTCGTGGACGTCCATGTGTGTCCGCATGCCCGCGGTGCCCGCTCAGCGAGGCTGGTTACGCGGCAGCGGACGCGTCGGACTCCCTCACCCGGGACTGCAGCCGAGCACGTTGCGCCTCCCGGGCGCGGAACCAGATTAGGTCCCACCACACAAAGGCTTACCACCGTGCGCACATTCAGCCCCAAGGCCGGCGACATCCATCGTCAGTGGCATGTCATTGACGCGTCTGACGTCGTCCTCGGACGTCTGGCCAGCCACGCGGCGATCCTGCTGCGCGGCAAGCACAAGCCGATCTTCGCGCCGCACGTGGACACTGGTGACTTCGTCATTGTCGTCAACGCGGGCAAGATCGTGCTCACGGGCCGGAAGCTGGAGCAGAAGCTCGCTCACCACCACTCCGGTTACCCGGGTGGACTGCGTTCGGTGGCCTACGGCGACCTCCTCGAGCGGCACCCCGAGCGGGTGATCGAGAAGGCCGTCAAGGGCATGCTCCCGAAGAACTCCCTGGGCCGCAGCCAGCTGCGCAAGCTCAAGGTGTACGCCGGGCCTGATCACCCGCACCAGGCGCAGCAGCCCACCCCGTTCGAGATCTCGCAGATCGCCCAGCAGGCGCCAGCCGCCAGCGCGGGCAGCCGCTGACCCGGTACGACCCGCGGCATCGCGCCGACGGGCCGCCGCCTGGCGGACACCCTGATCAGCACCGATACTGATCAGAATCGATTAGGAAGTACGAGGAAGGAACCGTGGCCGAGTCCACTGGCACGCAGGAGCTCGCTGAGGGCGCCAGCGTGGAGACGCCGGAAGTCGCCGGCGAGCACGTGTCGGAGTACACCACCGAGACGTCCGCCGCGGATGCCGGTGAGCGGCAGCCGGCCCGCAAGCCGGTGGTGACCGGCAGCGCGCTCGGCACCGGCCGCCGCAAGGAAGCCATCGCGCGAGTCCGCATCGTGCCCGGGTCGGGGCAGTGGCGGATCAACGACCGGACGCTGCCCGAGTTCTTCCCGAACAAGGTGCACCAGCAGCTGATCAGCGAGCCGTTCGTGAGCCTCGGTGCGGAGAACCAGTTCGACGTCGTCGCGCGGATCAGCGGTGGCGGCATCACCGGCCAGGCCGGCGCGCTGCGGCTGGGCATCGCCCGGGCACTGATCCTGGTCGACCCGGACAACCGGCCCACGCTTAAGCGGGCCGGCTTCCTGACCCGGGATCCGCGGGTCAAGGAGCGGAAGAAGTACGGTCTGAAGAAGGCGCGCAAGGCGCCTCAGTACTCCAAGCGCTAACCAGCCAGCTCACCTGCGTTCCTGGCTAACCCCCCAGGCAAGTCTGTTTGGGCATACCTCGACGACGAGATGACTGGGGGCTGCGAGATCATGGTCCGTTTGTTCGGGACTGACGGGGTTCGCGGAGTGGCCGGGGAGGATCTGACCGGCCAGCTGGCCATGGATGTGGCCCGGGCCGCCGCCTCTGTCCTGCACGACACGGGAGCCTTCGCCGCGGCGGAAGCATCGGGCCGCCGCCCGCTGGCGGTGGTGGGCCGGGATCCGCGGGCCTCCGGGGAGTTCCTCGAGGCGGCGGTGGTGGCCGGGCTGGCCGGGTCGGGTGTGGACGTGCTGCGGCTCGGCGTGATCCCCACTCCCGCAGTGGCGTTCCTGACCCGCGACCTGGGCGCGGACCTGGGCGTGATGCTGTCCGCCAGCCACAACCCGGCCCCGGACAACGGGATCAAGCTGTTCGGGCGCGGCGGCTTCAAGCTGCCCGACGCGGTCGAGGACGAGATCGAGGGCCACCTGGGGATGCCGCCCCGGCGTCGTCGCGACCTGCCCGCGGGTTTCGGCCGGGTGACCGACGCCGCCACCGAGCCGGATCGCTACCTGGACCATCTGCTGGCCTCCGTGACCCGGCCCGTCGCCGGGGACGGCGCGTCGGCGGGCCCGCTGGCCGGCCTGACCGTCGTGGTGGACTGCGCGCACGGCGCCGCCGCGGCGTTCGCCCCGCTGTTGCTACGGCGGGCCGGGGCCGAGGTCATTGCGATCGGCGCCGAGCCGGACGGGCACAACATCAACGACGGCTGTGGATCCACCCACCTGGAGACCCTCTCGGCCGAGGTGACCAAGAACGGGGCGGACGCGGGCATCGCGCACGACGGCGACGCGGACCGCTGCCTCGCGGTCGGCGCGGACGGCGAGGTGATCGACGGGGACCAGATCCTCGCCGTGCTGGCCCTGGCCCTGGCCGGCCGGGGGGAACTGCCCGGGAACACGGTGGTCAGCACGGTCATGTCCAACCTCGGCTTCCGGAACGCCATGCAGGACGCCGGGATCACCGTGGTCGAGACCGCGGTCGGGGACCGGTACGTGCTCGAGGCCATGCGGGACGGCCATTTCGGCCTTGGTGGTGAGCAGTCCGGGCACATCATCATGCTGGAGCACGCCACCACCGGAGACGGCTTGCTGACCGCCCTGCAGTTGCTGGCCACGACGGCCCGCCAGGCGCTGCCGCTGGCCGACGTCGCGGCGGTGATGACCAAGTACCCGCAGGTCCTGGTCAACGTTCCCGGAGTGGACAAAGCCCGGGTCAGCGCATCACCGGAACTGGCCTCGGCCGTGGCCGAGGCCAAGGAGGAACTCGGTACGTCCGGGCGCGTCCTGGTCAGGCCGAGCGGCACCGAGCCCGCGGTGCGCGTGATGGTGGAGGCCGTCGAGATCGAGCAGGCCCAGCGGACCGCGGACCAGTTGGCCGCAGCGGTCCGCGCCGCAGGCTGACCCCGGCCCGCTGACCTCCCGT